>JANNXZ010000062.1:0-5543 GCA_031409835.1 Nitrospirota bacterium | reverse complement strand
CGGATGCCATCTCCAAACAACTGCTCATCAACATCGCCCGCGCCCATCAACATCAACCGATTCACTTCACCGGCGTCTCGAATATCGCCGCGACATTCGATTTCCGTGTCAGCGCCGGCGCCACTCCGGCATTCACAGGAGAGGCCGGCAGAGCGCTCATGCCGATCTTCGGCGGCAGCGTGGCGGAGAACCCCACCATCAGTATCGCGCCGATCGAAGGGGAAGAGTTCACCAAGCGACTCTTGACCCCCTTTCAGGAGACCAAGTTTCTCCTCCTCCTCCGGCAACGGTACGACATCGATCTGTTACTCCGGCTGATGGCGCAGGAACTGCGGGTCAGGGAGAATGGCCAGGAGGTCTCCTACCGCAATACGCCAGCAGATCGGAGGGACTACGAGCTATTCCGCCGTGTGGTGACACACCTTTCGTCCATTCAGGACCAGAACCAGCTCTATGCTGAACCGCTCGTCTACCGTCGGACCTGGACGATTCCTGCCAACTCGGTCACGGCAGAAGGATTCCAGTCGTTACAGAAAGAGTATCTCGTGACCTATAGCCAGAAAGACAATAGCTACATCCTTCGAAAACAAATCACGGGACAAATTCTCATCACCAACTATGACCCTAATACGCTCTCACCAGATGAGCGGGCCCGGTTGATCGACGAAACAGAGGACGGGCACCTCAACGATGTGGCCTTCGACATTCGCCCAGGGCACGTCGGAGGGGAATACCCTCTCAAGGGAGATTTCCGGCTTCGGAGCTTCAATACCATTCTCAACTTTCTGGGCCGATCGCTGGAAGAAGACCCCGAATACCAGGTCGACAAGGATCCGCGGACGCCAGCGGTCGTCGAAAATCCCGTCCACACTATGGATCTTCTGCTGTCGGATGGAGCGCCCTCGGTAGCCGACCTGTCGATTCAGTCCCACGGAAAATATTACGCCGTGAACACCACGGGACCGTTAGCACGCTGGAACCGTGAGGCCTTTCAAATGCTGTATCTCTTGTTCCAGATGACCGTCAGCGAGGTGCCTCGCGTCGGAGTTCCCAGCATCACGATTGCGAAATGACACAAGCCAGAGAGTCTTCATAGCTGTGGATCGAGAAAATTGCAGAATAGCCTGTCGTTCAGACACGAGGCGTGGCGCAGGTGAAGACTGGCCTCCAACGATGTGTTAATTTTGTGCTAAAAGGTGTTCGAATCCATGAGAACCTCTGTAATCAGTAGAGTCGCTAGAAAGTTCATAAGCCTCGGTATTCAAATAAAAAACGGGGAAACCATTTGAAACACCGAGTCTTTTTAAAATCGTCTTGTTCACATTCCTAAACCGTTTGTCGTACGTTCAATTCGTATCGGGGGCACCAAACTGCTCCGCTTGTCCCTACCACCGTTGTCCTCGGGAAACACTGTCATTCTGCGTAGCTGACTCACGGTGGCTCTGTCTGCTTTCCCATGTTTTCTTGCCACGTTGTGAAGGCTGGGCTAGACTTTCCCCAGATTCTATGGCACGAGCAAAAATAACAGAACCGTCTCGCGCGCGGTCCAAAACGGCCACGGTTGAAGAGCTCACTCGTGGCGCTAAGGAGCTCCAGGAAATCCTCTCACAGGTGGAAGACCTTGGCCGAGAGGGCTTCCCGTATCTCGACGCAGGCAGGGCCAGAACAGAGTTGCAATTTCGTGAATGCATTCGCCGCACGTTTGGTGAGAGATCCCCGGAATTCCAAGAGCATCGTCATCACAGGCTTCTCATGGACACCCCTGAGGAGACGCGGCAGAGCATTGCCCTGATCAAGACGCTTATTGCCACACTGGAACAGAAAAAACTTCACGTGCAAGGAGGCCCACCTCCTCAACAAGTCTCAGCAACGCCGCTGGCTTCACCAATGCCCACGCGCCCACAGATGACCATAGTGCCGGCATCGATTTCGACGGTTCAGATGACCATGACGCAAACAGGGCCGATTGCGCCACCGCCGGTGGCGGTGGCAACGAACCTCGGCCTGGCCCCAGTCACTGCCATACCGAATCCATCTCAGCCCCCACTGGCTCCCTCAGCTTCTTCGCGGCAGGCTGAGCCCGTGAGCCCATCTATAACTCGGCCTGAGCCATCATTGATTTCATCAGCCCCGATTGTAACGGCAGTGCCGCATACCCCGCTGCAACCGGTAGATCTGGGTGCTCAGGAGCCCCAGCCGCCGCCAGCACAAGCGGCACAGACTGCGCAGGTAGAGGTATCCCATGTCGTGAGGCCACAGCAGCCAGTACAACCTGAACCGGAGTCCATCGTGCAGCCAATTTCTTCCGCCAGCCAAGAGCCCAAGATACAGGAAGCGCCTCCCATCCTTCCGCATCTGCAGCCGCCTTCCTCGATGTCGATCGGCTCCTCCTCGCCCCAGGAGACTGCATCGCAGCGTACTCGGAACGGATCGACCCCTGTCGAACTTGTGAAGACACTTTGCCATCGCTTCCACTCCGTTGCCCGGCAGCTGCGTCTCCGTGGGGAGCATCGAGCCACATTAAGCGTGGAAGACGAGATCGATGTGCAGGATCTGCTGCATGCATTGCTGCGAATCCAGTTTGACGACATCGATACAGAGGAATGGACGCCGAGTTATGCCGAAGGAGCCTCGCGCACGACATTTCTACTGAACGACAATCAGCTTGCGGTGCTCGTCAAAAAAACGCGCAACGGTCTCACGGCCAAAGACCTCACTGAACAATTACGGATCGATACCGAGCGCTATCTCACCAAAAGCCGATGTACGTCGCTCGTGTGCTTTATTTACGACCCCGATGGCCGCATCGGTAATCCGAGGGCCTTCGAAACCGCGCTCACCACAGTGAACGGTTCCTTGACCATTGGCGTACTGATTGCTCCGAAATGAGGTGATACATGAAGAAGTCTAGATCTGCTGCCGCTGCGCTTCCCCTATCGTCTGTGGGCTCTCTCGCATTGACAGCGGAGACGAGCATCCGCTACGTTGACGCGAATCCTGCGGTGCCTTGTACGATTCACGCTCCAGTCGATGGCGGGAGAATCATGTCGGATCGAGCCTACGTGCTTATCAATGTACAGCCAGGATGCACGAGCGATGTGGTTCGGGCTTTGTCCGGAATCAAGCAGATCAAGACCATCGATCCCTGCTGGGGCAAGCCCGATATTATTGTGGTGGTGGAAGTGTCGGACCAGGATGCCCTGACTCAGTTGGTGCTGAGACGGATTCATGAGATCGAAGGCGTTCTCCAGACAGACACCCATCTTGTCTATCGATTGAAGGCCAGTAACGCCAAGTGACCAACCCTCTTTGTGAATTCAACCTCGTCCTCCTAGCAGGCTGCTGAAAAACTCTGCCAGCGTGTCTTGTTCATCTGGTCTATCCTGTCCATCTGGTTAGTTTCGTCAAACCAAACCCACGTGACAGACCGAAAAGACCAGAGAAACCAGATAGACCAGACTTGTCTCTTACTCTAACTCTCCGCTGTCGGCATCATCGCCAAGATCTAATCCAAATCGATCAGCCATTCGATAGAGCGTGCGCCGATCGATGCCGAGAATTTTTGCGGCTTTGACTTTATTCCTCTTGGTTTCCTTCAGTACGCGGATGAGATGACGTTTCTCGACCTCCTCAAGCGATAAACACCCTTCATCGCTGTGGCCGATCGTCCCGGCGGGCTCCTTCACTGGCAGCTCCGTCCGACGCAGCGACGCCGGCAGATCGTCCGGGGTGAGGAGGGGACCGCGACTCAACGAGACAGCCCGCTCAATGGCGTTTTCCAGCTCGCGCACATTGCCGGGCCATCGGTACTGCATCAACAACGCCATTGTTTCCGGCAGCACTCCGCGCACCGCATGCGTCGCTCCTGCTGCACATTTCTGTAAAAAGTGATGCGTTAACATTGGAATATCCTCCTGCCGATCCACAAGCGACGGCAAGGTGATGCGCACCACATTGAGCCGATAAAATAAGTCGTCCCGGTATTTTCCCTCCTTGACGAGCTGTTCAAGATCTCGATTGGTCGCGGTGATGATACGGACATCGACTTTCGTCGATGTCGTGCTGCCGACACGGCGGACCTCGTGATCTTGCATCACCCGCAGTAACTTTACTTGCACGGCCTGTCCCAACTCGCCGATCTCATCGAGAAACAACGTGCCCCCGTTCGCGGATTCGAAGAGTCCGACTTTGTTTCCCACCGCGCCGGTAAAGGCTCCCTTCTCATACCCGAACATTTCCGACTCCAGCAGGGTATCCGGCAACGCCCCACAATTCACCGGAATGAACGGCTTGTCCCGACGGGGCCCATTCGCATGGATCGCCCGCGCAATCAGTTCCTTGCCGGTCCCGCTTTCCCCTTGCAGGAGCACGGTACTCTTGCTTTCGGTCACCCGCGCCACCAGTTTATACACTTCCAACATGGCGGGGCTGCTTCCCACCAGCGGAGACCATTCATCTTTACTCTTCAGCTCTTCACGAAACCGAGCATTTTCTCGAATGAGTCGGCAGTGATCGAGACTCCGCTTGACCACCAGCGTGATATCTTCTTTCTTAAACGGTTTGGCGAGATAGTCGTAGGCTCCTTGCTTGATCGCTTCGATCGCACCTTCCAGGGACCCGAATGAGGTCAGCACCACGACCGCCGTGTCAGGGTGCATGCGTTTAAATTCCCGCAGGACTGCGAGCCCATCGACCGCACCCATACGAATGTCTGTCAAAACCAGATCTACTCGCCCCTGGCGTCCTCGATCGATGACCTCTTCTCCGCTGGCGAAGGCTTCGACGGCATAGCCTTCCTTTTTTAAGGCTTCAGCCAAGAGATCGCGCGCGACCGCATCGTCGTCGGCTACGAGAATATTTGCTGGTTGCATCAGTTCTTCTCCGTCATGAGCGTCGGCTCGGTTTTCAACCCAGGTAAGGTCACGGTCACGGTTGTGCCGCGCCCAGTCTCGCTCTCAAGCACCAGACTGCCTCCATGGGCCAGGACTGTTTCGCGGCTCAAGAATAGCCCTAACCCGGTGCCCTTGCCAACCGCTTTGGTCGTAAAAAACGGTTCAAATGCTTTCTGTACATCGGCCTCCGGCATGCCGCATCCTGTATCCTGCACCGCGACGGTGATCACCAGAGGCGACATCGTGTCGGCCACCCGGCGGCCGCGGTCGAGCTCTTCGGGCGAGGCCGCATGGGCGCCTACGCATACGCTCACCGCCCCATGCGCGGGTGTGGCAGCTAAGGCATTGGCGAATACGTTCACCATGACTTGATGCATCTTTTCCGCATCAGCCCAGACGAGCGGGAGATCTCCTGGAATCTCAACCGTCATGGTGATCTCTTTCGCATGGAAGGCCGGTTCCATGAGTATGACAGCTGGACTGATCACCTTGTCCACAGGCAACCATGCTGGTTCAGGTTGGCGCTGTCTGGTTGAGGACAGCAAATCCTGAATGATCCGAACCACTCGTGTGAGTTGCTCATCGATCACGGTCACCCGCTTCTTCATCTCAGGCGTGACGCCCGGCTCTTCAGCCAGTGCTTGCACATGC
>JANNXZ010000061.1:0-3620 GCA_031409835.1 Nitrospirota bacterium | reverse complement strand
ATTCCACAGGTGTCGGTATTTTGGCTGTTGTTGCTACTCTCGGCGGGCTTCGGGTTCGGCGAAGCCGTCGTCTCCTCCTCGTCGTCAGCACTGGTCGCAGACAGTTCTGAGTTCAAGGGGCTCGGGGCTGGGATGGGTATGCAAGGGACGATCGGAGATATCGGCCATGCCGCCGGGCCGCTTCTAGCAGGAATACTGATTGCGCGCCTGAATTATGCCAACGCCTTTGCCATCATCGCCGGTCTGCAACTCGTCGCGGCTGCGGTGTTCTGGATGGCTATGAGACGAACGTAGCCTCATTCCTATATACTGGTCCGATGTTGAACGCGATCGCGACAGAGAATATTGTCATTGGCGTACTAGCCAGCATCGGTGTGGTCGTGCTGGTTGTGCTGGTCGTCTATGTGGTTCGGCAAATGTTCAAGAAAGAATCATAGCTGACAGCTGCTCTATGTTCACCGGCATCGTCGAAGAATTGGGCGCCATCATCTCGATCGACAAGACCCTCGTAGGAACGAGGATGGTGATCTTAGCCTCAGCCGTGATGGGCGACCTCAAAATTGGGGACAGCGTCAGCGTCAACGGCACCTGCCTGACCGTGGTGAACAAGAGCGAGCATAATTTCTCCGTGGAGGTCTCTCCAGAAACCCTGGCTGTGACTACCCTCGGGCAGCTCACTGGCGGCTCACCGTTGAATCTGGAACGGGCGATGAAGCTCAACGAACGGCTCGGTGGGCATCTCGTGGCTGGTCACGTAGACGGGATCGGCACGATTCGCAATCGCCAACAGGATGGAAACGCCATCCTGTTCACGGTCGAAGCCTCGCCGGAGATTCTCCGCCACTGCATCGTGAAAGGGTCCGTCACCGTTGACGGCATCAGCCTGACGATCAACCAGGTGACAGATCGTGGGTTCTCCGTCTCGATTATTCCGCACACGGCGAAGGTGACCACCCTGGGCCTCAAACAAGTGGGCGATCTGGTCAATCTCGAATCGGACCTGATCGGGAAATACGTCGAACGCTTGTTGCAGGAACGAGGACAGCTTCCTGCCAAGCCGGCCCCCGTGATAGACAAAGACTTCCTCCAAAAGCGCGGCCTCCTCTAGCAGAATGCTGAAAAGGGGGGTGGGTAGCCTGGTCGTCCTCCTGCTCGCGGAACGCGCACGATCAGAATGTGCTCGTTCGACGCGCGCAATCGAGGATCGACCAGGCTACCCTTGAGGAGTGAACAAGCGAGCTTGGATGGATTATTTAGAAAGATGAGAGTCGCGCGTTGCGCGCAGTTGGGATCATCCCAGCCACCCCTTAAAAATAAAAAGGTTCAAGATGGCACGGAAGGCCTCCCTATCATCGTCTAAACGTCTCACCGTAGATCGGCTGTTCTCGAAGCTTGGCATTGCTTCCCGTGGCACGAGTCAGGAATGGGTCCGCGCAGGACGAGTTCGCATCAATGGTCGAGTTGTACGCGACCCGGCCACGTGGGTCTTGTGGCCGAAAGATGCTGTCTCGATCGATGACCAGCCGATTCAAGACTCGGTCAAACGATTCTTCCTCTTTCATAAACCCAAAGGGGTTATCACGACGCACAGTGATGAAAAGGGCCGTAAGACGATCTTCGATGTGCTGCCGCAGGACCTGGGATATATGCATGCCGTCGGGAGACTTGATCAGGCAACCAGTGGTTTGCTTCTGCTCACCAACGATTCGACCCTGTCGAGCTATCTCACCGATCCGTCTCATAAAGTGATGAGAACCTACTTAGTCTCCGTGCGAGGAGAATTTACTGTGGCCCAAGCCACAGAAGCCACAGCCGGAGTGCTCGATGGTGGCGAGCGCCTCCAGTGCCACACCGTGAAGATTCAAAAGAGTTCCGGACGTGAATCACATCTGGAAGTGGTCCTGATCCAGGGGAAAAACCGTGAAATCAGAAGACTGTTCAAGGCATTGGGGCATGAAGTGAGCAGGCTCAGGCGCATTCAATACGGTCCCTTCAAACTGGAATCACTCCCGTCCGGTGCATGGAGCGAGATCCCGATTGAGGATGTGAGGAAGGCGCTTCGACAGTGCTAACTCGTCGCGAGTATTTCGTTCGAAGAAAAGAGCCTATGACGTATAGCTGATAGCACGTGCAGGAGAAGCAGGACGTTCTTTGCCCGTGCTATCAGTTTTTGCTATTCGCAATCAGTTCCTGCCTGGGAAATCTAGAAAACAAAATTGTACTCGTTGCTCAAACTCTGATATACCAGACACACATCGATTAACATTTTGACATCGAAGGGGGGTGGAGTTCTCATGGCAGCGAAGAAAGCAGCAGCGAAGAAGCCCGTAAAGAAGGCAGCGAAGAAGAAGTAGTCGTCGCACGATGAGGAGGCGACGGCCACGTCGCCTCCTCACCTTCCCTCTTCACGATTTTCCTCAGACCAAATCCGCATCTCACCGGCGGTTGACCAATCGGGGTATCCCCCCCCCAATTTTCTGCAGGCTCGATTGCCCGATACAAAACACGGCATTCCATGACCAGACCGTCATTGGTATGGGAAGGCGAGTGTGTCTGGATGTCACCGGAATGGTTCAATCCGACAACGACGTTGTACCGGCAGTGGATGTTGCCTGGAGAATTTTTGAATAGGTGACGACGACGAAACCGGTTGCGCCGTTAAAGCGAAGATTCGCTGTCCAGCTGGGGAGTCAGAGAGGCAAAAAAATGGGGAGGTGATGGCCACATCACCTCCCCGACTTCCTCTGCGCAGGGGAGAGCCCATAGCGTGAGGAAAGCAGCGCGCAAATCATACCATGAACATTCCGGCGAAATGAGAACTAGTATTCACATATAATCAATGACTTATGAAAGTATCCTGTCTGGTTGCTTGACGATGAAAGAAAACAAATAGATCCTCGCAACTCAAACCATGGGATGTTGGTGGCCGGATAATGGGCGTATTCGTTGTCTCCAGCTGTTCGTGGTGAAAAGTGTGGGAGAGGGCTAGCTTGGAGGAAGGACGGCGAGCTTCCGTCTTGTCGCTGGCACCTGTATCTGGCATCAATAAATATTACAGGCTAGATTGGTAGGACTCTTGGGGCGTGCTCTTATGAATCCTAGTGCTATTGGGGATACTGGTGCTGCCCACAGCCGTTTTTCTATGCCAAGGGATGTGGAATGAGCGTGTATTGGAAATGGGTTCTTCAATCAGTCCCAAGTTTGGTGTGTGGGTTGCTCATGTTGCTTTCGACAGTCACCCCTCGGCAAGCCCGTTCCAATGTGGAAGCCTGGTTCATGTATTTCGGTATTGAGGATCTCCCACCATGGGTGGCGAATAAGTCCATAGATACATGGATATATTGGCTGGCATTTGTGGGTTTCTGTGCATGGGCTATTCACTTATATATGCGAGTCAATGTCAGGAGTGGAAAATTATCCATTCTGATTCGTGCAGGAGAACCCTGGGTGCAGGTGAATCCAGGCGTCGATCAGTCGCAGGCAACGCACATCAGTGGGTCGCTGTACACCTATCGTATCGCATTGATCAACAGCGATGATACGACCATGAGGAATGTAGAAGTGAAACTGACTTCCTTGGAGAAGCAGCCGAAGAATTTCTATGCCATTGGCAGTCATCT
>JANNXZ010000060.1:0-13037 GCA_031409835.1 Nitrospirota bacterium | reverse complement strand
CACCAGCGGTTTGCCCAAACAACCGGGCGGTGCCCTGCATACCTCCCGCGGCGCCACTCCGCTCGTTTGGTGCCGAGAGGAACATGTTGCGGTTGTTGGCCACATTAAAGAGGCCGAAACCGAGGCCACACAGCATGGTGAACGGTACGAGCAGCAGCGGGTCGCCCTTCAGCGGCCAGCGTGCGGCAGCTCCGAGCCCAGTCGCGAGACACAAACCGCCCACGGCACTAAGCCAGGTTGTCGACACGCGATCCGCGAGACGGCCTGCGAACGGGGCGGCGATAGCCACGGTCAACGGCCAGGCCGTCATATAAAGCCCGGCCATCAAAGTGCCCTGCCCAAGCCCGTGCTGCAGGTAAAAAGGTAGCGCAACCATGCCTGCAGTCTGCCCAGCAAAACAACAAGCCGAGGCGATCACCGAAAAGCGGAATGAATCGGCGCGGAGCAAGTCGAGCGGGATCAGTGGCGCCTCCTTCGGCATTTCACGTCGAGCCAGCGCCACCATCTCAAGGGCTGCGGCGGCGAACAGAACGGCAGCCAGCGCCGGTCTGGTTGGGAGCAGTTCCGCGCCAATGACCAATGATGCAAAGGCTCCGGCATTCAACGCCACACTGAACAGGTCCAGTCGACGTGCCGTCCCGCCGACATCTGGTAGCGCTCGGGTGGCGAGTAGCACCAACATGCCCAAGGGGAGGTTGATGGCGAAGAGCCAGGGCCAGGTTGCGGCTGATAGGACCGCCGCGCCGATCGCCGGACCGGCGGCAGACGACAGCGCAACGGTAAGGGCGTTCCAGCCGATAGCGGTGCCGAGCCGCTGATATGGAACCACGACGCGCAGCAGCGCGACGCCGAGCGCCATGACGGCAGCACCCCCGAGCCCCTGGAGGAAGCGCGCCGCGACGAGCCAAGGCAGGGACGGTGACAATGCGCACAACACGGACGCTCCCGTGAACAGCGCAACCCCCACCGTGAAAACCCGTCGATACCCCAGGCTTTCCCCGAGCGCGGCGCAGGGCAGTAGGGCCATCAATAGGGCGGTCTGGTAGGCGGTGATGACCCAGACCGACATGGCTGGCGTCACATGCAGCGATTGCGCGATCGTCGGCAGAGCGACGTTTGCAATGGCCGCGTCCAGCACCACGAGCATCATGGCGGCCAGCACGGATGCGATCGCGACCGTGCGCCTTGGCTCGCCCAGCCCCGACATTGCATCATCGGTATGCCCCGTGGATCGCATTTCCTTGCGGTCATCGTCTCGCGCGGGCGATGTCGATCCGCGGGTCACGGAGGAGGACACAGTGAAAGCGATGAATATCGGTGCCAAACGGCGCCCTATGGCTTGGGTAAAGGACATGGTCACGGCGCCCCTAGGGTCCAGACGCCGTCCCGCTCAACATACCTCGTCACTCTGTGTTCTTCTTTGTCCTCCTTCTTCAAATCTCGCTCTGTAAATCGGAATAACAGTGCGGGCCCAGAAATGCACCGTGTGTCGTGAATATCTCCGGGTAGATACACCTGGACCTGTCCGGGGCGTACCAGCGTGGAATCCCTTTTCACGAGTTTCACGCTACCGTCCGGGTTCTCGATCCGAGCATGGGTTCCCATCTCGATTTCGCCTTGCTGGATCGCATAGATGACCCACCCTCTGCCGTGGTCATGGGGTGGCCGGTAGAGCCCCGCAGGTTCCGTGTGGGCCAACAGCACGAACCCTCGTGTCGGATCTCGGTACATTTCGTTGTAGGCCGAAGCTTCCCGGTGCAGTGCCGCCAACCATTCCTCCTGGGATGGCGTTTTGACGAGTTCCTCCAACTGCTGGCGACAACCTGCGACCACTTCGGAGGTAAGAGGTCCCCAAATCTGCCTAACCCCCTCAATAAACTTTTCCAGCGAATTCTTAGCCATGTGTTTCCTTTCAGTTCGGCGTGAATGGATCCGGTTCAATCGATAGTCGAAGTATAAGTAACGTACACACATGGCGGAAGACGCACTGATTGCATAGTGTCATTGCGTTTAACGCCATATCTCGACATAATCGATGCATGTCGCGACCCGATTTCAATTTGCTTGTCACTCTTGATGTGTTGCTCGCGGAAGGCAACGTGACGCGTGCTGCCCAACGGTTGCGGCTTAGCCCGTCGGCGATGAGTCGGGCGCTGGCGCGATTGCGTGAGACGACGGGCGATCCGCTGCTGGTCAGGGCCGGACGGGGTCTCGTTCCCACACCCCGAGCGCTCGAATTCCGCGAGCGAGTCAGTCAGCTCGTGCAGGACGGAGAAGCGGTTCTACGACCTGACGAGAAGCTCAACCTCAAGCAGATAGTCCGAACGTTCACATTGCGGACTAGCGAAGGATTTGTGGAGAATTTCGGACCGGACCTCATTACTTGCGTCGGCGAGGAGGCTCCCGGCGTGCGGCTGCGCTTCGTGCAGAAGCCAAACAAAGACAGCGCGCCGCTTCGCGACGGGACCGTCGATCTGGAAACAGGTGTTGTGGAGAAGACGACGGCTCCGGAGCTGCGTGTACAGGCATTGTTCCGAGACCGTTACATTGGCGTCGTGCGAAAGGGGCACCCGCTGAGCAAGGGGAAGATCACGCCCTCCCGTTATGCAGCCGGTAGACACATCTTCGTCTCGCGGGAGGATCTCGACAAGGGACCGATTGATGAAGCCCTGAGGCCATTCGAGTTGGAACGGAAGATCGTCACAATCGTCGGTGGCTTTTCCACCGCGCTGGGTCTGGCTCGGGCCTCAGACCTGATCGCCAGTGTGCCCGAACGCCACACCGGAAACCTGCGCGCCGGAATGCATAGTTTCCCCCTTCCAGTCTCCGTGCCGGAGTTCACGGTTTCATTGCTCTGGCACCCGCGGCTGGATGCCGATCAAGCACATCGCTGGTTGCGCGGCCACGTTCGGGAAATCTGTGCGGTGATCCGCTGAAGGAGTGAATCGCCCCAAATTTTCCAGCAGAACTCAGTCCTAAAGTGGTTGTTTGACCGCTTGGAACAGCTGAGCAGACTTTGTGCCCCAGAAGGCTACAACTTCTGCTTTGGCAGAAGCGCAGTCAATTGCAGCGAGGTCTTTGAATGACTGCTACTGGCCGATAGCGGTCATCGCACGAGGAAGGCTGCCCAGCGCAGTGCTACGTAACTAATAAGTCTTTCGCAGGCGGCCCAACTATCCGAACAGATCCATCTGGGTCGGCTGTGGCGGTTCGATGTGTAGTGTGGGTGCAGGAATCGGTGTCGCTGTATTGGGTTCGACTGGTTTGGTATTTCGATCCAGAAATTCTCTCAGTTTCTTGAAGTCCTCACGAAGCGGTTCGAGCATGCTGCCTTGGTGCAGGGCGGCGGCTGGATGCAGTAAGGGAAAGAGCACGAAGTCTTTCAAGTAGAAGGCCTGGCCACGAACCTTTGTGATCCCCACCTTCCGTTCCAGCAATGTTTGCGTCGCCCAATTCCCCAATGTGCAGACCAGTTTCGGATGGATCATGGCGATCTGTTGCATCAGAAACGGTTTGCACGTCTCGACTTCATCCGGTTCCGGGTCGCGGTTGTTCGGGGGCCGGCACTTGATTACATTGGCGATGTAGATGTCGCTACGCGACAATCCTGCCGATTGTAGGAGATCGTTCAAGAGCTTTCCTGCTGCCCCGACAAACGGTTCCCCTTGCTGGTCTTCATTGAAGCCAGGCGCTTCTCCCACGAACATCACGCTTGCGTGAGGATTCCCTACGCCAAACACGACTTGGGTTCGGCCCATCTTCGCGAGCTTGCAGCGTTGGCAGTTGTGCAGAGACTTGCTGAGTTCGAGGAGAGTCATGATGGTGAAGGGGCGCGGGTGAAAACTTCACAGGATTTTAGGCGGGCCGACTTTTCTTGTCAATGGAAGGACAACGTAGGGAAAGTGGTTGCGCACCGTGCCGAGGGTGGGTAGAGTTAAAGGAGGGCGCCATGCAATTCAAGAAACGGCTCGTATTCATTTTCCTCGTCTTCATGATCAGCGTAGGCGTGGCCTGGGCTGGTGAGCGAGGGTATCAGCTTGTCGCGAGCAAGGACAGCAAGCTCTGCGCAGGAATGTTGGAAGCGTTTCGTGATGATGTGGATGATCGAGGGCGGCTACGATATCAGCACGAAATTTTTCGGCAGATCGCCTGGAAACCAGTCGAGCTGAAGGGGCAGGGGCCAAAGACGAGGCACTGTTCGAGTCTTGATAAGGCGATAGTTGATTTGGATAACGATGGGCAGCTGGACCTGGTCGTAAAAGCCACGTTCTGTATGAAGGGCGCGCCCAGTGACAGCTTGTATGTGTTCCCCGCAGACAACCCCGTTCTCGATCAAGCTAGTTGGCAAGATATGGCACCCTTGCTGGCAACTCACGACAAGTTTGAGCGCACTGGCGGGACGTATCCGCTCACATCCCTCCTCATGGAGAACGGTTCTCCTGCCTTGACGACGCTGTTTGCCATCCACCCGTTCATGCTCGATGGCATGACCTATGTCAGTTTGACGGATGCGAGACGCGAATGGGGCGTGGTTGCTAAATACCTTGGAGGGGAACGGTTCGAGGATCTGTGTTATCTGAAGAGTGCCGGGAAGTTCTAGCTATTCGACTCTATAGCCCTTTGCCGCCAGACAGGTATCGCGCATGGCATTGATCGTTGAGAGTCCGTGTAGAGCGCGGGCATGGTCGGCAGAGCTTTGGGGGCCTCCGCTGAAAGGGAAAGGAGAGCTCTGGCTATAGAAGTGCTGCGGGTTCGCGAGCCGGGCCTTGTACTCGCACTCCATGTAATCCCGTTCCACATCTCGCTGACTCAGTCCTTGTGGATTGCCTCCACGCTCATAGGGACTGGTCGCGCATCCGGTGAGCATTAGCACGACTGCTCCTAACACAACGTGTATAGCGAACGGCTTATCCATCGCGATAGATCTACCATTGGATATGGTCATCGTCAAACCGGCCTATCCGAGGCTATCGCATCGGCGCAGCGGTTGCCACTGACAATGGCGCTTTCGAGGTTGGGAGGCCAGCCTGTATCGGTCCAACTACCAGCCAGCAGCAAGTTGGCGATCGGACTGCGTTGGATGGGTCGATGTAATTTGCTTCCAGGCTTGAGTGAGAGGATGGCGTTGGGAATTATTCGACGGCGGGTCGATGCCACTCTGTATTCTGAAGTGAGGAGGCCCCACGATTTCAGCAGGTCAGGGATCGCGATATCAAGACTTGAGGCAGGTCGAGCCTGCGCGAGCTGACTCTCGGTCGTCATGAGAGAGAAGCCTGTGCGATCAGGCGCTGCCGCTGTCGCAAGTACCGAGTAAAAAGATGTGTCACTCAATAGGATGAGGCGAGGAGTGGCACAGGGTTGCTCGGCAAGCACATGAAGTATTGTGCTGTCGATCGATTGTAATTCTGCGAGCTGTTGAAAATAGGCGTAGCGGGTTAACCATTGTTCTGGAAGCAGGGGCGTGAGCTGTTGTGGGGGCAGGGCTGCCACATACCAATCGGCTTGTAACAGGGAGCCATCCTGCAGCAGGACGCCCGAGATGCGGTCTTGTTCGTAACGGAGTTGTGTCGCCTCAGTATTGCGCAAGATGGTGGCGTTCTCCTGCATCAACACCTCGCTGATCGGCTGTACGAAGCAGCTCTGAAGCGAGTTCTGCACGACTGAGATGCGGCTATCAGGATGAGTGCTCAGGAACAAGGGCTTCATCGAGCGCACGAAGGCATCGGCGGACATCGTGGCGAGATCGTTGCCGGTCAACCACTGCGCGAGAGGATTCCAGACGACCCGACGCGTCTGCGCGCTTTGGCCGATTGAAGTAAGCCATTCATCAGCGGTGCGTTGTTCCAGATCGGCAGGCAGCGCTGCATCGCCTTCCCACAGCTGCTCCACCCATGATGCCAGCCGCCACCGTTCATTCCAGGGGATGCCGGCAAATCTCAGGAGGTTTGCCCAGGTGTGAAGAGGAGCGGGGAAGGCGGTGCGCGGGTAATGAACGAAGGAGCCATCAGGGAGGCGAAATTCTAGCGGGATAGCATTTTTTTCCGGCAGCTGTGGACTGGAATGCAGCGAATGTAGCAATGCGTGTGTCGCGTGATGGCAACCGAGG
This sequence comes from Nitrospirota bacterium, assembly GCA_031409835.1. Classification (GTDB taxonomy): domain Bacteria; phylum Nitrospirota; class Nitrospiria; order Nitrospirales; family Nitrospiraceae; genus Palsa-1315. The sequence goes on along the minus strand of JANNXZ010000060.1, from coordinate 6,931 downwards.
ACGGTGAAGGGCTCAGGGTCATTGTGATGGTCTTCGCCTATGAGGGCGCCTCCAAGCAGGGGGCGCCGTTCGATAACTGTGACGCGATAGCCCTGACGGATGAGGCGGTAGGCGGCGGTGAGACCGGCTAGGCCTCCTCCAAGAATCGCGACGGACTGGGGGTTAGGGGATCTCACGAGGATCGGGCGCGGAACCACACTCCGGCAGCCACGGCCAGTCGACGACTCGCTGAGAGTCGGGCGCGAGGGCCGAATATCCGATGCCTCGGGTCCTCTATCTTTTTCAGAATTCTGACATACACCGCGCGCATGATTTCAGCGACCGTCAACGCCTGCCGGTCGCTTGCCGGCAAGGCGTCGAACGCCGCTTGCGCCTTGGCGTAGTATTCATGGGCTCTCGCGGTTTCGAAATGGAATAGTTCATGGAGGGCGTCGCTCTCTTGCCGCTGGAGGATTGCTTCCTCTGTACAGCCGAACTTGTGGAGATCTTCCTGTGGCAGATAGATGCGACCTTGGGCTGCGTCTGTTCCAATGTCTCGTAGAATGTTTGTCAATTGAAACGCCATGCCGAGCGAGACGGCATAGTCTTGTGCCCTGGCAGATGTGGGGCCGAAGACATGGAGGCAGATCAGTCCCACGACCGACGCGACACGATAGCAATAGAGGGAGAGGTCTTGAAACGAAGCGTACCGTGACGCCGAGAGATCCATTTCGACTCCGTTGATCAGTTCATCGAAATAGGTCTGGGGGATCGCGAGTTGCTTCACATGCTCGGCCAAACTCATGGTCACCGGAAAAGTCGGTGTGCCGCGATAGGCCGCGTCTAGTTCGGTACGCCACCGTCGTAGCTCTTCTTGGGGATTGCTTCCCGCGGGCGGCTCATCGACCGCATTGTCGACTTCCTTGCAGAACGCATAGACCGTATACATCGCGGCGCGCCGTTTTCTTGGGAGGAAGAGGAAGGAATAATAGAAATTGCTCCCGCTCTTTTTGGTGAGAGCCGTGCAATAGGCTTGCGCATCTGCGACAGAGCGTGAAGTCATGGGTGTTGGCGAATCGGCAATGGTCCAAGGCGGCAGGCCATGGATTCATGAATGTGGGTGTGATCTGACGGGTGCAGAATGGCCGCCAAGAGTTCGATGCCGTCGATCAATCGAGGGCCTGGCCTGCTGAAATATGAGGAGGCGTCAACCAGGAATGTGTGCTGTGCCAGATCGGGCGATAGGCGCCATTGATCCGGTTGCTGTAGTAGTTGGGACAGTTCTGTGTGTGTCCGTTCAACAGAAAACCCGCAGGGCATCACGATAAGGACGTCTGGAGCTGCGGCCATGATGTCGTCCCACGTGACAACCCGTGAGGGGCTGCCAGGCTGCGCGAGGACATCGTGGCCTCCGGCTAGCTGGACCATTTCAGGAACCCAATGGCCTGCGACATACAAGGGAGAAAGCCATTCGATACAGACCACACGAGGGCGATGCGAGATGTCCTGGACGCGAGTCCGAATGGCCTCCAGTCGGTCACGTAATTGTGTCGCGAGACGGTGACCCTCCGCCGACCGACCGGCGGCATCGCCGATGCGAACGACATCGTCGATCACGTCATGGATCGTACTGGGGTTCAACGTGAGGACGGTCGGTTGCCGAGACATGGAGCAAAGGGCGTTGTGTAGCTGGTCTGGCGTGACAGCACAGACATGACAGAGATCTTGGGACAGAATCAGATCTGGTTGCGCCTCCCGCAACAGATGGTCGTTCAGCCGATAGAGCCGTTGCCCAGAGGCGACAAGCTGACGGACTTGTCTATCGATGTCATCGCTGGCCAGTCCATGAGAGGGAATCATCGGTTCAACCATGACGGGCACATGCTTGATCGATGGCGGGTAGTCGCACTCGTGACTGATCCCGACCAATTCGTCGCTCAGGCCAAGCGCGGCAATCACTTCGGTCGCGCTCGGAAGCAGGGAGCAGATTCTCATAGCATTCGGCTCTTATGCGCCAGGCCACAGGCGTGTGCGGAGTTCGCTGAGACGCACCTGTGGAAGACTCTGGGTGACTGCATGGGCTTCATGCAGGTCTTGGATCGTGTGTGTGTTCGCCACGGCGAGGACTTTCATCCCGGCGGTTTTTGCGCCGCGGATACCAGGGATGGAGTCCTCAATGACCAAGCAGGATTCGGCGGTGATGGCCTGCTCTCGGCGTGGCCGATTCAATGCATTGAGGGCGTGGAGAAAAGGTTGCGGATCGGGCTTTCCTCTGGTCACGTCTTCAGCGCTGGTGATATGAAGAAACATTTTTTGCAGTCCTGCCTGTTCAAGGATGACCTCGATTTCATGGCGGAGGGCGCCGGACGCGATGGCCAAAGGGTAGGCGGCGGCTTCGCACACAAACTCGCGCACCCCGGGGAAAATGACCAGATGATCCTTCACTGACTCCAGGTAGGCATGGGCTTTTCGTTGCATCAGTTGTGCGAGGGAGATGGGGTCCGTGGGGCGCCGGTGCGCGGTGAGCGCGGCGATGAAGCAGCCTCGATCGTCGTATCCCAAGTAGTTGGCGTAGTAGTCTGATTCAGTCAGGCTGATGCCGATTTCGGCCAGAGTCTGGCGAAAACCAGCGAAATGGAGGGGCTCGGTGTCTGCGATCACGCCATCGAAGTCAAAGATAATCGCTGAGAGCGTGGCCATGGAGTTATCTCGATACTGTAGGTGTACGGGAAGAAACCGGGCGGATTATAGCACAGGGAGATCGGCTGAACAGGCGGAATGTGCCTGCTCAGCAGGCCACTCGCGTGAGAGAACATGCGGGGGCTAGAACTTTAAGCGAAGTCGTTTCTCCGATACCCAGCCCGCTGCACCTTCGTCGTTGCGCACCAAATACATCCAGCCACCGGACTGTAAATCACCGTCCAGGACGGTCAGTGAGACTCCTGGTCGAACGTTTAGCCCAGGCTTGCTGCTCAAAGAGTCAGCAAACAACAGAATGCTAGCGCCGGGAGTCCGTTCGTCTGGGGTGACGGTCACTTTCTGTCCTTCACTGAACATCGGGTCGAGAGAAGCTACGACTGGTGCGGCGGTTCTCGCTGCCATTTGGGGCGGTGGAACGATTGCTGGGGCCGCAGGGGTGTCGGCAATGGCGGGAGAGGTTGCTGGTGCCAAGAGGGCGGAGCTCTCGTTACTTGGACTGGGAGCGGCTTGCGGTGCGGGCGCCGGGGCCATTGGTTTCGGTCTCGTGGCTATCGGTGGTGGAGGATTGCTTTCGCCGAGGTAGGGGCTCAGCCATTCTTCCATCATCTCCGGCTCCATGGTGGCGACATAGGTAATGCCTCCGACAAGAGCCAGGAGCAGTACCCAGAGAATCGGGCTTCCCCCACCGGATTTCTTGCGGGGGTTTTTTATTGGGCCACGTGCTTTCGTGGTGATCGTTTGATCGAGTTCTTCTTCCGTGAATTCCAAATCCGGTTCTGGTTGGCGGGCGAACAGAAGAGTCCAATCAAAAGGATTCAAGACCGATGTCGGGTTCCCAACGAGCGCAGCCATCGAGCACCTCCCTACTGAGCGATTCGATCCCACGTGAGTATATCTGTGAAAATACCTATCATCATCCCCGAGTGGTGTCAATTTTGTTGAAGAATTCTACGTGTACGCCGCAGGGCTCAACAAGAATGAGCGGAGCTGCGGGAAAACACTTGCTGTTCGATGAGAGCCTGATGTCTCAGCCTGTCATACATGGAGGTCGGAGAGTCTTTGCCTGGGAGGGTGAAACAGGAGGAGAGTTGCTGAAGACGTCATCCGGCGTTTATCAGCGTGGGAGAATTGGGAAGAAAGTCGAGCCGGGCCATGCCATCGTACCAGCCTGTGCTGCGTGGGATAGCGGTCGGTAATGGGGTAGATTCGTGCAGCTTGTGCGATGTCGGTCGCGACACGCCAGAATAGTTGTGCTGGCGTGTCAACGATCGTTCCCGCAGCATTCTTGGCCAGATAACGTTCCCGGAGGACTATAGGAGCCTGATTGATTCTTCTTCGCCGAATAGACGCGACTTGCATCTTGGCGGTCTGGTTCGGCAGAATGAGCGCCCACTGATCAACAGCCATGAAATCCTATCGCGAAGAACTGTGGTTTGAGACGAAGACCCGGCGCGCCTACCTCAATATCACGCAGCAGATTGAAGCGGCGGTCAAGAAGAGCGGCGTCCAAGAGGGGCTGGTGCTGGTCAATGCTATGCATATCACGGCCAGTGTCTATATTAATGACGACGAACCAGGATTACTCAAGGACTATGACCGATTCTTGGAGACGCTCGTTCCTCAGGGCGCGACCTATCGGCACAATGAGACAGGAGAAGATAACGGCGATGCCCACATCAAGCGCCAGCTGATGGGGAGAGAAGTTGTCGTCGCGATTACCGAAGGCCGGTTGGATTTCGGGCCATGGGAACAAATTTTCTATGGGGAGTTCGACGGTCTGAGGCGAAAGCGTGTGTTGGTGAAAGTGATTGGATCGTGAGCATGATGTCGTCCGACCGGCAGTCCGGACCCTGTGGGAATATTCTGTTGGAGCGCTTGCTACCACAGGGAAAGTTTGGCAACATGGAGAACAGTGATGCCAGTGTGTGCGGTAGGAGTCTGTCGATATGTTAAGTTGGTCTCGCCCTGATCCTCTCACACGAGATCTCGTCCACTTAATCAATGCTCGGCGTCATGACCATGGCGATACCGAGGCTGCCATCGATACGCTGCAAGCGTTCTTGGAGCAGGGACGGGAGTACGATTTGTTAACAGTGTTGGCGACGCTGGACGAGGATATGGCGGAATGGCTCTTCGATCTTCTCGCGGAGGCATCCTGTTCCGTGCTCATCGATGGGCCGGCCGATGAAAAACTGGCCTATGCCGTTATGGCGGCCTTGGAACTTCCTCTCCAAGCCAATCTGGCACATCCACTCAAGTTAAAGATCGATCCGGTTGCGACGGCGGAGCTGTTGCATCGGCATCTTCGGCTCTCTGCCGGGACGGTAGTGCGCGTAGAGTCGCGCCTGTTGACCGACTCGACGCTGGAGCCGCTCAGCCTCCAGGGTTTGAATGATCATTTGAGCACGGTGGCGGATTCCCAGCGGGCCACGTCAATTGCCGCTCGGCTCCATCCGCCCGTCGAGAGTACCGCGTTTCTCTTTTTCGAATTGATCGGTGTGCCGGATTCAGGACTGCCCGATTCGCTGGAGGACCGGCACCGTAAGGCGCTTCTTGAAGGCCTCGTGGCGCAATGCCCCGAGTTGGCGCTGGCTCCCGATATGATCGAAGCACCGGTCTACGCCGCCTATGCCATGTTCGATGCGCAAAACGCCGTACGGCTCCATCGGTTGGCGGATGAGACTGCGGCAGTCTGGCACGACCTGGACCCGCTCGTCCGCGCTCGCACGATCGTGCATCTCCATACGCAATGCGGTAACGGTGTGTACATGCCGGTCTGGACCGATCTGTTCGATCCCGAACTTCCTGAAGACCACGGTCCCGTGTGGACCTCTCCCGATGTGTGGATCTTCACGGCCGATTTGCCCATCGAATGGCCTGGGGAAATGCTCACCAATCGGCTGCTCGCCGAGGGCTGCACCAGGTTCGAGAATCACATCGTCGAAACGCCAGACAACTAACCATCCTCTTGCTCGCTCTTTCGGCTCACTCCCGCACGGTTCTGTGCACCTGCCGTTCCATACGACTTGCAATATTGTGATGCGTTGCATGTAGGGCAGGGACTGGTAGAAACCGAACAATTCGTCGATTTTTTCAACGCCATATCCTATGCTGGATCTGTTCAGACTAGGGAGTAACCATGGCTCAGCAGCAATCTTCGGGCGGCATGATTGCCGGCGCAATGACCATCCTGGGACTTGTGCTCGTGTGGGCGACAGTGGCTTTTAATTTTCCCTCACAAGAAGAGTTATCTTCGGCCGCGCTGCCGTCTGAGACTCGACTGGCGGCACGTTCTTTGTCTCCCCTGTCTACGCCACCTACGCTGGATTTAACCATTCCCACCTCTCCTCCGTTGCCTTCAGAGGCAGCCATGTCGAGTCCGGACGATGATCGGTTGCGTGACTCAAGTGTTGAAGCTCCAATTGTGACGGGGTTGGATCCTCGATCGCTGCAGGCTTCCCGTCTGAAATGCGAAGCCGAGATCGAACAAATATGCCCCGATTCTCTGGACGGTTCTGACCGTACACGCTGTCTGAAACAGCGCGCCAAACAACTTCCGCCGTTGTGCCAAAGCCAGTTGCGCGAGCGGTTTGTAAAATGGAAGGAAGATCGAAGTCGATTGAAGGCGGCGTGTGACGAGGATGTGAAACAATTCTGCAGAGCAGTCAAGCCTGGGGCCGGCCAAATCCTCCAGTGTCTACAATCGCACGGCCAGGAGGTCTCCGACCGGTGCTACCAGGCCCTTCCGAAGGGCACAGTGTTCTTCAAATAGCTCGCCGGGCATTAGCGAGAGGTGTTCGTGGTTCCAGAGCGCTCAGAGAACGTCAGCGTCACACCCGCCACTTTGATCTGGTCCCCATCCTTCAGATCCTGTTGTCCCACAACCTCCGTGCCGTTGACGAGCAGAGACTTCGCACCCCTGGAAGGGCTGATGGAGTAGGTCTGGCCTCGGCGGGCGATTGTCGCCGCAGATTTTGGGGCAAACCAGCCGGTCAACCGAATGGCTGCTCCGTCTTGTGATCCAATGACATTCACCTGTTTGGCGAGTGGGTATTCCACTCGATCGGTTTTTCCAGCAACAATGAGGACCTTGGCAGTGAGCGTCGGTTTGTCGGGTGTACGGTCCGTTCCTCTGAGCACCGTCGTTCGATCCAGATCGACAAATGGGGCCGGTGCTCCCGTACTGGCGGTCACATTTTCTTGGAAGACGAGCCGGTGTTGGCCGATGGTGATCACATCTGCGTCACGTAGC
>JANNXZ010000059.1:0-5577 GCA_031409835.1 Nitrospirota bacterium | reverse complement strand
ACGGGTATGGGCGAGCATGGCCATGACGTCGGACGCAACGAAGGACGCCTTGGCGGTTGTGCCCACGACCAACGGGCATCCAGAGCGCGCTGCGATCATCGTTCCCGGTTCCCGCTCAGAAATGACGGCGAGCGCATAACTCCCACGCACATCTTTCGTGGCGGCTCGTACTGCTTCTGCCAGCTTCATGCCCTGCTCGAGATATTTGTCGATCAGATGCGCCACAACTTCCGTATCCGTTTCCGAATGAAACGTGTAGCCTTCTTTTTCCAACTGCTGTTTCAACGGCTGATAGTTTTCGATGATGCCGTTGTGCACGAGCACACAGCCTTTCGAACGGTGCGGGTGTGCATTTTGCTCCGAGGGTTTCCCGTGCGTCGCCCACCGCGTGTGGCCGATTCCCACGGTGCCCTTGAGTTCTTTCTCCTTGAGCGACTTCTGAAGATTGGCCAGTTTGCCGACCGTGCGCCGAATTTCGATTTTGCCGCCTTGCAGCACCGCGACACCGGCCGAGTCGTAGCCGCGATACTCCAGCTTGGCGAGGCCGCCGATCAGAATAGGCACCGTCTCCTGATCACCCACATACCCGACAATTCCACACATACTTAACTCCTACTACGTTTCTTCACTGGCTTAGCCTTTGAAGCCAGCGGTCGTTTCTTCGTCAGGCGAACGGACATCGTTTCACGTTTCACGTTTAACGTTTCACGATTCACGCCGACTTGCAGCGCCCGCCGGCGCGCAGCCCATCCTGCACGATTCACTTGAGGCACTCGCCCAATCACCAAAGCATCCGCAGGCACATCCGCCGTGACCGTGGTGCCGGCTGCGATGATGGCTCCTGCCCCCACTGTCACCGGTGCGATCAACTGCGTATTGCTGCCTAGAAAGACCCCGTCCCCAATCACCGTCTGATACTTTCGCACACCATCGTAGTTACAGGTGATGGTGCCGGCGCCGATGTTGACTCCCTTTCCAATCGTTGTGTCCCCGAGGTAACTCAAATGGTTCGCCTTCGACCCTTCGCCCAGATCGGTTTTTTTCATTTCGACAAAGTTCCCAACCTTGGCCTTCTTCCGCACCACCACACCGGGACGCAGATGGACGAACGGGCCTAGGTGCGCATCGTCCTCAATATGAGAGTCAGCGAATACGCAGTGATCGAGAATCTCGACACGGTTTCCGACGGTGCAATCCGTCAGTCGTGTAGAGGAGCGCAGCACACAATCCTCCCCAATAACTGTGCTCCCTTCCAGCGTCACGTTAGGATACAGTATCGTATCTTTCCCAATCGTGACAGTGGCGTCAATCCAAACCGAAGTCGGATCGATCATCGTCACTCCGGCATCCAACCAACGGTTCCGAATCTGCTGCCGCACCACCTGTTCAGCCTCAGCAAGCTGCCGGCGGGTATTCACACCAAGTCCTTCGTCGGGATTGTCGAGCACCACAGCAGCCACACGCCGTCCGGAATGTTCCGCGAGATGAATGATCTCCGTCAAATAATATTCTCCTTGCGCGTTACTGGGATCGAGCTTTTCCAACGCGCTAAAGAGGAACTCGCCGTCGACCACATAGGTGCCCACGTTGATTTCACGGATCGCTTGAACCTCTGCATTGGCGTCACGATCCTCGACGATGCGAGAGACACTCCGCGCGGCTGAGTTCGCACGCACAACCCGTCCGTATCCGCTTGCATCCGGGAGCACTGCGGTAAGAATGGTCACGGTCGCGCGTTCCGCCTCATGAACGCAAAGAAGTTCGCGCACGGTCTTTTCCTGAAGCAGCGGCGTATCGCCGTTCAGAATGAGATACCTGGATGGGACACCCCGCTTGCCTACCGCAAAGACCGGACGGCTCTGCAACACCGCATGACCCGTGCCCAATTGTTCCCGCTGTTCGACAATCGCAACTGGAGAGCTATCGCGCTTTCCTGATGTCGCCTGACCGATCACTCGGCGAACCAAATCAGCCTGATGCCCCACCACAACCGCCACACGATCCCCGGCGACACGCAACCCGAGCTTCACCGAGTAGAGCACCATCGCCTGGCCGGCCACCTGATGCAGCACCTTCGCCTGTTTTGAGCGCATACGCTTCCCAAGCCCAGCAGCCATCACGACCACCGCAAGGCCGGCAATCTTTCCCTGCTGGCCGAGGCTGACCGGCTTCTTCACCGTCGAGACTTCAGGGGATCGAGAACGACTCATCCGATCGGCACCCCCGATTCAGGCTGTTTGACCGCGCTCCACTTCGCCGTGGCAGACACAGCCGACGCCAGGGACATGGACGGTGAACAGAGTCCGCCAGAGACAATAAGCTTCATCGCCTCTTCTACGCTCATCTCGACGGATATGACTTCATGTTCCGGCACCAATAGAAAATAGCCCGACGTGGGATTCGGTGACGTCGGCACATACACGTGGACCAGCGGTTCCTGCGCGAGATCTTGCATCTCCCCTTTGGTCACGCCAGTCACAAAGGCAATACAGTAGTGGCCATTCTTGGGAAATTGAATCATCACGACACGATGATACGACGCATGCTCAGACGCCGACACAATATCCATCACGGATTTCAACGTCGAGTAGATCCCCCGCACGAGCGGCACACGATTCAGGCATTGCTCCCACCACTTCACGATTTGACGACCCATAAAATTGGTGGCAAACAGCCCCGTCGAAAAAACCAAAACAATCAACGCCAGAATCCCCAACCCTGGCACATAATGACTCGGCACCAACCGAACTAGGAGATCTCCGAGAATCCCATCGACAGCCACGAACAACGCCTTCAAAATGAGGATCGTTCCCCAGATAGGGATAATCACGAGCAGACCCGTCAGAAGGTAGCGTTTTAGCAAGGTTTTCAGCATAAATATGTGCTGACGGAAGTAGAGAGTCATCATACAGAGAATTCCGAGGGCCTCGCAAGCCTTTTCTTGCTATTTTCAACAACTTGGAATACCATCCCGCCCGTTTTCTTCACCGATGATGGTGCCACGCAATGGGGATCAAGAAGCAGCAGACTCGCGGCCTGTTTATTACCCTGGAGGGAGTCGAAGGCAGTGGGAAAAGTACCCAGATTCGCTACCTCGCTGAGGCGCTGACTCAGGCAGGGTACCGCGTACTCAAAACCAGAGAACCAGGTGGCACTGCGACTGCTGAAGCGATCCGCCATATCCTCCTCACGGCGTTGTCCCACGAACCGGTCACGCCTCAGACCGAAGCCCTACTGATCTTCGCTGCCAGATGTCAGCACGTCACGCATCTCATCAGGCCGACACTGCGGCGTGGCACAGTAGTGCTCTGCGACCGATTCTCCGATTCCACCCTTGCCTATCAAGGGTTCGCGCGAGGCCTTGATCTTCAGTGGCTGCGGGCGGCCAACGAGGTCGCAACCGGCGGGCTCACGCCGGATCTCACCGTCGTACTCGACCTTCCGGTTTCAGTAGGCTTGGCCAGACGGCGAGCCGATCGTGGACAACAGAATCGGCTGGACCGTGAGACAGAGCGCTTTCATCGAAAGGTGCGCCGGGGATTTCTGGCGCTCGCCGCAGAAGAGCCGGGCCGCATGACGATCGTGAATGCGAATCGGTCCGAGCAAGACGTTCAGGACGAGCTCACCGAGATCGTGGTAGGCTGGATCGCTCAACAGCGCCGCCCTCCACGCCGCCGGAGTTAACCCGCATTAATCATGAACACTTCTGCTACAATCGCCGATCCGCTGCTACGACGAGCCTTCGGTCGGCGGGCTCGCCCTTCGGACCCTCCACGTACTGCAGGAGTACGCCTCAGGTCCTCAGGGCTCCGCGCGCCGTTCTCGCGACGCGGCTCAGCGATTTCGCGACGAATTGTCATGAATAATGCGGGCTAACATGCCATTTCACGACTGCATCGGCCATCAACAATCCATCGCATTCTTACAGGCCGCCATCACCCATGAGCGATTGGCACACGCCTATCTGTTCCACGGCGAGGACGCGATTGGGAAACGGTTGACGGCCATTCGCCTCGCGCAAGCGCTCAACTGCGAACGGCCTCCCGAGGTGCAAGGTCTCGATAGTTGCGGTACATGCCGATCCTGCCAACAGATTGAGGCTCGCACGCATCCGGACTTTTTCGTCATCGAGCCGGACCCGGAACAGGCCACCCAGCAAATCAAGATCGAGCAAGTCCGCGAGATCGAGCACCAGATCATGTACCGTCCACTCATCGGTGAGCGAAAAATCTGTCTGATCGACAACGCCGACCGCATGACGATCGGCGCGGCCAACGCACTGTTAAAAACGTTGGAGGAGCCACCCGCGCATAGCCTTTTCCTCGTCATCTCAAGTCGCCCCGCTGCCCTTCCGGCGACCATCCGGTCACGCTGTCAGGCCCTTCGCTTTACAGCACCGGCTCGCACGCAAGTGGAAGCGGCACTCATCCTGAAACGCGAAATTTCTCCCGATGACGCGCGATTCCTCGCCATTGTCAGCGAAGGCCGTATCGGGGAAGCCCTCACCGCCGATGTGAAAGACACCCGCGTGCGCCAACAGGAACTCGTGAACTTGGTCCGTCCCCAAGCCTTGCAGTCGATTGCGTCCATCTTGTCCTCGGCTGAAGCGATCGCGAAAGCCGACCGCGCACCGGACATGCTCGCCTGGCTGGCTCGTTGGATTCGCGATCTTGTCTTGCTTCAGGTTGAAGGAGATCGCGACCAGATACTCTACCTTGACGATCTCGCAACGCTAGAACTCTACGCGCAACAGGCCAACACCGATTCGCTATTGAACCTGCTCCGTGAGATTGAGATGACCGAGCAGCGCGCCACGCGGCACCTCAATCTCCACATGGCGCTAGAGGTGATCTTGCTCCGCCTGCGCGACGCGGTCACCGCATCACCCGTTCCGCTACCAACCTAGCTTTCGCCGTTTATTACCTGATATCTTTTGTCACGCTAGGAGCCTGTCCGACATTGCCGTTCGTCACGAGGCGAAGGAGGGGCAGGTAGATGCGCGACCGCAGGCCCTGAAAAACCGGAGGCGTATTCGCTGGAATACGTTGAGGATATTTCGGGGCCGAGAACAAAGCAGATGCCTGGACATCGTTCGCCGCAGTAGAAAGGTCAATGTCGGACAGGGTCCCAGATGAGCAATCCCAACAGCTTCTACATCACGACGCCGATCTATTACGTGAACGATGTGCCGCACATTGGCCATGCCTATACCACCGTGGCCGCCGACGTCCTTGCTCGCTACTGGCGTCTACGAGGGCGCGACGTGTTCTTTCTCACCGGGCTCGATGAACATGGACAAAAAGTTCAACAGGCCGCGGCCAAAGCCGGCATCGACCCGCAAGCGCATTGCGATAAGCTGGCACCCCAGTTTCAGGAGCTCTGGAAGCGGCTCAATATTTCGAACGATGCCTTCATCAGAACAACAGATGCACCACATAAATCAGTGGTTCAACGATATCTTGAGGAACTTTACCGCAAGCAACTGATTTACAAGGAGGATTACACTGGATGGTACTGCACATTCGATGAGCGGTTTTGGACAGAGAAAGATGTCGAGAACGGCCTCTGCCCTGACTG
>JANNXZ010000058.1:0-6528 GCA_031409835.1 Nitrospirota bacterium | reverse complement strand
GATCCGACAAGGAGCCCGGCAGTAAAGGCAACGGTGAGGGACGGCAGCATGAGCTTCCCTCACTGGGAGGCAATACCATTAACCTAGATGAGTCTTGACGACGTCGACAAGTCGATTGGCCACTTCACGAATCTGGTCATCGCTCTCACCTTCGACCATCACCCGCAAGAGTGGTTCGGTCCCAGAGTAGCGCACCAATACGCGTCCACTGCCGTTGAGACGCTGTTCACCTTCGCGGATTGCGTGTTGCAGTTCAGGAATGGTATCAAGATTCGGCTTCTTCGCCACGTTCACGTTGAGTAATACTTGCGGCACCGCCGTCATAGCTTTGGCCAGCTCGGACAATGGCTTCCCTGTACGCTTCATCAGCGACAAGACTTGTAACGCAGAAATCAAGCCATCGCCGGTCGTATTGTGATCCAGGAAAATAAAATGACCAGACTGCTCTCCTCCGAAGTTATAGCCCTTAGACGACATCCGTTCGAGCAAATATCTGTCACCGACGGCAGTCCGCTCGAGGGCGATACCCGCTTTCGTCATGGCAAGCTCCAATCCGAAGTTGCTCATGACAGTCCCCACCACCGTCTGCTTCGCTAGTTGCCCCTGACGATGAAGGTCGAGCGCCAACATCGCCATAATGTGATCGCCGTCCACGACCTGCCCCTGCTCGCAGACAAAGATGGCGCGATCGGCATCCCCGTCCAGCGCCACTCCGAGATGAGCTCCCTGCTCGCGGACCGCCTTCTGCAACAGTTCGGGATGCACTGCGCCACAGCCGGCATTGATATTCATCCCGTCCGGCTTATTGGCGATCACTTCAACCTTCGCCCCGAGTTCCCGCAACACCGTTGGCGCGACCTTATAGGCTGCGCCATTGGCACAATCGACCACGATCTTAATCCCCTGGAAGTCCAGCTCTTTGGGGAGAGACCGCTTCACGAACTCGATATAACGCCCCTCGGCATCGTCGATTCGATAGGCTTTCCCAATCGCATCGGCTGTTGGCCTCAGATGGGCAATCTCGTTCGAGACGATGAGCCCCTCAATACGAGCTTCCATTTCATCGGGCAGCTTAAACCCGTCGTTGGAAAAAAACTTAATGCCGTTATCCTGATAGGGGTTATGCGAGGCCGAGATCATCACCCCGGCATCGGCCCGAAGACTTCTTGTCAAGAATGCAATCGCCGGCGTCGGAAGCGGACCGACCAGGAGAACATCGACACCCATCGAGCAAATCCCAGAGGTCAACGCCGATTCCAACATATAGCCGGAGATGCGGGTGTCCTTGCCGATCACGATCTGATGGCGTCCGGCTCGACGCATAAACAAATGCGCGGCGGCTCGCCCTAACTGCATGGCTATTTCGCTGGTCATCGGATCGAGGTTGGCGACCCCCCGAACCCCATCGGTACCGAACAATTTACGCATGTTGTGCTTTCATGGATACGGCCGTCCATTGACTAATCGCTGCTGCCACCTGCACCACATCCTTCATAGCCCTCACGTCATGGACGCGAAGGATCCCAGCCCCGCGATCCACGGCCATCGCCACCGCCGCAGCCGTACCCCACTGACGTTCCTGAACCGGACGGTCCAGAAGCTGCCCAAGAAACGCCTTCTGTGAGACACCAACCAGCAATGGACATTCAAAAATCTCAAAACAACGCAATTGGGCTAACAGGGTAAGGTTATGCACCAGCAGCTTACCAAATCCAATACCTGGATCAAGGATGATCTGCCTTCGTACAATGCCATGTGTCATCGCGAAATGGATTCGTTCCTCGAAAAATACCGAGATTTCTTCCACCACATCGTTATAGCGAGGAGCCTGCTGCATCGTACGTGGCGTTCCGTGCATATGCATCAGGACAATTCCAGCTCCCGATCGAGCGACTACATCGACCATGACAGGATCTCCTCGCAAAGCCGTCACATCGTTCACAAGAACTGCCCCCGCGTCGAGAGCTTCGCGTGCAATAGCAGCCTTTGAGGTATCGATTGAGATCGGCACAGTGACAGCCTTTGCCACTGCGGTCACAACAGGAATCACACGACGACGCTCTTCTACCTCGTTCACAGCATCGGCGCCTGGACGCGTCGACTCTGCGCCGACGTCCAACAGATCTGCCCCTTCTTCTACCAACCGAACGGCATGGGCCACAGCAGCTTCTGCATCCAAATAGCGCCCGCCGTCGTAGAACGAATCCGGTGTCACATTCACGACGCCCATAATTAGCGGTCGGCCTGGAAACTCAATCAGCCGATCTTTCGCCTGTCGTGTCAATGTCATAAGAAGACCGTTATTTGGTTTGTTTTGTTTATCTGGTTGATTTGGTTCATCTGGTTTATCCGATTAGTCTGGCGCAACCAACCAAACCAAATAAACGAGACAAACCAGATAGACCAGACAGACCGAGCTTGCCCCAGCGGGCTACGCCCGCCGCCTATCGTCTTTCAGATGTACTGCCCCGGGACGCCAACGCCCTGAAATGGCGTCCAGGGATCAGCGATGCAGAGTTTAGGCAGGAATTGCTTGGGATGTGGACTGCAAGAGAATATTATCGATGTCGGGTCCGTCGAGTACTTCTTTCTCTAAGAGGGCTTCCGCCAAACGCTTCAGGCTAGCCATATTTTCCGTAAGCAGCCGCTTTGCCCGTTCATAGTTTTCCGTTACAAGCCGCCTGACTTCCTGGTCGATCTCCATGGCTATTTGATCGCTGAAATCGCGCGAACTCCCCATCTCCCGTCCAAGAAAAATCTGTTCATTTTGTTTGCCGAATGTCAGGGGTCCCATCTTTTCGCTCATGCCCCATTCACACACCATCTTCCTCGCGAGTTCCGTTGCACGCTCGATATCGTTTCCCGCTCCAGTCGTCATCTCTTTCAGAACCAACTCTTCCGCCACACGCCCTCCCATGAGAATGGCAAGCTGGTTGAGCAAATATCCCTTTGAATAGCCGTGCCGGTCATCGGTGGGGAGCTGCATCGTCACGCCCAAGGCGCGGCCCCGAGGAATAATGGTTACTTTGTGTACGGGGTCCGTTCCAGGAAGCAGCTTGGCGACCAGCGTGTGCCCGGCTTCATGATAGGCCGTCGTCCTTTTCTCCTCGTCGCTCAGAAACATGCTCTTTCGCTCGGCCCCCATCAGCACCTTATCTTTGGCCATCTCAAAATCGATGACTTCTACTTCTTTCTTGTTGAGTCTCGCAGCCCAGAGTGCCGCTTCGTTCACCAAGTTTTCCAGGTCGGCGCCTGAAAATCCTGGCGTACCGCGCGCGATTTTTTCCAACTCCACGTTCGCCGCGATCGGAACTTTCTTTGTGTGCACCTGGAGAACCTCAATACGACCACGCATATCCGGTCGATTCACCACAACTTGCCGGTCAAAACGCCCCGGTCTGAGCAAGGCAGGATCGAGGACATCTGGGCGATTGGTCGCAGCGACCAAGATCACACCTTCCGTCGTATCGAACCCGTCCATTTCTACGAGCAATTGATTGAGCGTCTGCTCACGCTCATCATGACCTCCGCCTAACCCTGCTCCACGAAGCCGGCCAACGGCATCAATTTCATCGATAAAAATAATACAGGGCGCATGCTTTTTCCCTTGCTCGAAAAGATCGCGAACACGAGACGCTCCGACACCGACAAACATCTCCACGAAATCCGATCCGCTGATACTGAAGAACGGCACACTGGCTTCCCCAGCAATGGCCTTGGCCAGCAACGTTTTCCCTGTACCGGGAGGACCGACGATCAAGACACCCTTGGGAATCCGGCCGCCGAGCTTTTGGAACTTGCGCGGATCCTTGAGGAACTCGATGATCTCGAGCACTTCATTCTTAGCTTCATCGACACCGGCAACGTCCGAAAACATGACCTTCTTACGCTCTTCCGTCAGCAGGCGAGCGCGGCTTTTCCCGAAGGACATCGCCTTATTGCCCCCCATCTGCATTTGCCGCATCAAGAAGAACCACAATCCCAAGAACAGGACAAACGGTCCCCACGTCACAAGGAACGTAATGTACCACGGGCTTTCATCCGGTGGCTTCGCCTCGATCTGCACGCCTCGATCCCGCAAAACTTGCACCAATTCAGGATATTCTACCGAGTAGGTTCGAATACGAGTCTTGTCTTTCAGAATGGCGCTGATGTGGCTGGATTTAATGATGACCCGCTCGACTTCTCCCTTGTCGAGCTTGGTCATGAAATCACTGAAAATCACATCTTCTTCAGGCTCATGGTGCGGCACGCTGAACAGGTTGAACAGCAAGATCATGAAGAGGCCGACGACGACCCAGAAAAGTATATTCTTTGTCCTGGAATTCATCCAGATCTCCTTGTGGATGGCATGCTCAAATGGTTAGAAAATCCACCACCGCAGTTGATGCTATCACAGACGCATTCATACTGACAACCGTGTGGCAAAGTCTTACTCTTGATCTCCCTCCATATCCAAGACAGCCAGATAGGGAAGGTTCCGGTACTTCTGCTGGTAATCGAGCCCGTATCCGACCACATACTTGTTCGGAATCTTGAACCCCACATAGTCGATAACGACATTGCTGGTCCGACGATCTGTTTTGCTCAGCAAGGTACAAATCTTAATCGACCGGGGCTTCTTTTTCATCAAGGTCTTAATTAAGTGTTGGGCCGTCAATCCGGAATCGACGATATCTTCCACCAGTAAGACGTCTTTACCCGCGATGTCCTCGGTCAGCTCGGTCATCATTTTTACTGTTTTAACCTTGTCGGATGCTTTTACCCGAGACCCATCACTCGTCACCAGAAGAAAGTCCACCCGCATGGGAATTCTGATGGCACGAGCCAAATCGGCATAGAAGGCATACGCCCCCTTCAACACTCCCACCAAGACGAAATCCTTCCCTGCATAATCGGTCGTGATCTGCTTGCCTAACTCACGAATCCGGGCGCGCATTTCTTCCTGCGTCACGATTGGTCGACCGAAGATCCGCTCCATGCTCCCTTACTCCTCCTCTGACACCTAGCTGTTCACCGAAACAACCAAAAACCGTGTCGTCCCATCACGAACGACGAAACGCTCGTCCTGTCGCATTCCCACCACCCAAAGAATTCCCTCTGGCGCTACCAATAATGGAATCTTTCCACGTTCGTCACGAGCCACTTTCCTATCGGTAAAGAAGTTTTGCAGCTTCTTGCTCTTCCCTTTCATCCCATGGGGAAAGAATCGATCTCCGGCCTGCCAAGCGCGAACGACCAAGGGCTCCGAAAACCGGTCGGCATCGAACAACGCCAATCCTCGGGAAGGAAACCTGCCCAGCACATCAACCGCACGACGAGTCATGAGTTGTACATGGATTTGCTGATTCGTTCCAGCCCATGAGATCGTTGAAGGCACCGGAACTGCACGCATCTCCCCCTTCTTTTGCTCCGAATCAATCTGAAGGCTGCGATCTTCTCCTACGCTTGGGCTAAATCGCACCGACCCCCGCTCCAACGCCACGAGGGCCTTTTTAACAGACAGCCGAGCCCCGCTCCTTCCCTTGAGGATGACACGCCGAACTGACTCCACCGTCTGAAGACTGCTGGCGCATCCCTCATCGTCGTAGGTCCGTAAGATCGTCCGAACGAGACGCCGCTGAAGCGCAACCGGCAACTCGACGAAGGCCTGGCGATCGACTCGTTGCACACCTTTGGAATGATGGCTGACAAGTGTACGCACCAACT
The DNA here is from genome assembly GCA_031409835.1 of Nitrospirota bacterium. Lineage (GTDB taxonomy): Bacteria > Nitrospirota > Nitrospiria > Nitrospirales > Nitrospiraceae > Palsa-1315. The sequence goes on along the minus strand of JANNXZ010000058.1, from coordinate 819 downwards.
CATTGGTCATTCCCGTTAAATATTGTTCGTCCTCACGCAGCACATCTGCCTGCCGCTGCAGCACACGGACGGCAGCCGGCGCCAACCGTGTAATGACAGGTAGAAGTTCCTTCCTGATCCGATTGCGATGATAGAACGGCTTGTCATTGCTCGAATCACAACGATAGGTCAGCCCTTCATGATCCAAGTACGCCATCACTTCTTCACGGGTTGCTGCGAGAAGGGGACGAATAATCCTTTCTTCACGCACATACGGCATTCCCGCCAACCCGGTCATGCCCGCCCCCCGCAAGAGCCACATCAGCACCGTTTCCGCCTGATCATTGGCGGTATGCCCTACCACAATACGGTCAGCCCCTACCTCGTGAGCCAGTTGCTTCATGAAGTCATACCGCGCGTCGCGCGCCGCCGCTTGAAGCGATGAACGGTGTTGTCGCTTGACCAGCTTGGGTCGATGAATGACAAGGGGCAGCTGTCGTTCCTGACAAAAATCCCGAACACACGATTCGTCCCCATCGGACTCCGCTCCGCGCAACCCATAGTTACAATGGACCGCCGTCAGCGTAAGCCGCCAGGAGGGGGCCAGGCGATGGAGGAGAGACAACAACGCGACCGAGTCGGGCCCGCCCGACACCGCCACGATCAAGTGTTGACCAGGAACAAACAACTGTTGCTGACGCACCGTCCGAACAAGCTGGGACAACAGGGCCGGTCGTGCGGCAGACCTGGCAGGATGCTGAAAAAGTCCGCCAGCTTTGTTCTCGCATCGCTCAGAGCCTCGACGTACCGCAAGGGTACGCCTCGCCTCCTCGCTCGCTG
>JANNXZ010000057.1:0-2480 GCA_031409835.1 Nitrospirota bacterium | reverse complement strand
CTCTTATATTGATACGCCATGCGGAAAAAGGCTTCATCCGGTCTTGGGCTAGGGGGCCGTCCCATTTCCGGGAGTGAGAATATCCCTCTGAGCCCTACTCCAGAATCGCTTGCGCTCCTCGCCGCGTTTCGGGCCATCGCCACTAACGATGTCTACGCGATGGCGCCAAAGGAATCCGTCGTCCGCGGATACGAGTATTACCGACAGCAGCGGCTTCACCACTATGTCTGGAATCAAAGTCGCACGGCGTTCACGGCGCAGGTGCAAGGGACCAGGCTCTACTCGGTCGTCTTTGCTCTCAGCGATGAGTTCCTTGAGGCCTCCTGCGATTGTCCGGCTTGGGATCCCGTCTGGCTTTGCAAACATGTGATGTGCGCCTGCTTCACGACTAAACACCTACTCGCACCGGAGACGTTCACGGTGCCGGCGTGGCAGGAAACCAAGCTGCTTACGCTTCGAGCCGAGTTGCTCGGCCACAGTCCGGAGGCAGCCTGGAAGGTAGAAGCGGCTTCCAGTGGAACAACACGCAAGGGATCTTCCCGCAAGGGACCGACCTATGAAATCGTTATCGATGTTCGGCACATATACCCCCGGCTCCTCATCCACCGGAACGGCGTGCCGCTTTCAGGGGGATGGGTCTCCGCGCTTCCGCCAGAACTGGTTCCCCTCCTCAATGGATCTTGGTTTTCCGGGTTTGGGGAAGATCCGTTGCTCCACTATCTCCGATCTCAGGAGAGCCCCTGTCCGATCGTGCTGATGGTTGGCAAGGAATCCATTCCACTCCAATGGGACCGGTCGGTCAAGTGCCGGAGCAAGACGGAGATCGACCTCGTTGGAAACCAGATCAGGGTCCGCGCGATCTGCCTCGCCGATGGGGCGCCGCTCGAGCGGATCGCGCGCTTCAGGATGTTTGTGGCCGATTTGAAGGGCGGGCGGTTTCTGCATGTGAAGGACGAACGCGGATGGGCCTCGTTCCATTCCCTGCGACAACGTTTCAAGGCGGTCGATCCGTTCCTCGATACCTATGATGATCTCGACGAAGGATTCCGCGCGGTGCCGTTATCGGGCCAGGCCGGGTATGGGCGATCGCAAGGCACCGGCCAGGATACGGAGTTTACTCTGACGCTGGACGAGTTCCAGTCCGCGCAAGTCGAGCTGATGCCCAAGCAGGCCGACCGGGTCTTGGACGATCTCATGCTGAAGATAGACGGGCAGGACGTGCCGGTTCAACGTCTTGCACTTCATCCATCTGGGATCGCCCCGTCGTGCGCGCTGATCCTGAAGTCTCCGTCGAAGGACGCGAACTATGCGGCCCTCTCGTGGACACTGCAGGCGCAATGCCGTCGGGGTGATGCGCAGTTCGCTCCGAGCGTCTCAACCTTTGGGTGCATCTTGGCGTTGGAGCAAGGCCGGGCGGTTTCAAGCGCGTTACGCGCGAAGAAGCGAAAGGCTGTGCTCTACGACACATTTTTCAGGCTGCTTTCTGTGCGCGAGGCTAAGGAGCGAGACCAACGTATCAAGACGGCCATCGGCATGGAGGATTGGTCCCGCGCTGTCAATGACGAAGCGGTTCAGTGGCTCAGACGGAGTCTATCGGGCTATGCCAGGCAAGATGCGCGGCTGCGGATATGCGTCGGGCGATGGGAGCTGCAGCCGGTTGATAAGGCCCGCGAGGTGTTGCTGTACCGGATTCCCTTCGAGGTTTTCGGTCCGGACGTCTTTCGCGGCATGCGGCGCTGCGATGAGATGACGATCGATGCGCAGCTGCTGTTCAGTCGGTTGCCGGCTCTTTTGGAAGCGCTTACGACCGCTGGGATCGAATTGCTGTATGACGATAAACCCCTCCAGGCATCCACATGGGACTGTTCGGTCCAGGTGGATCGTGGCGACCGGGAAGGAGCTGGGATCGACTGGTTCGAGATCCGTCCGGAGATCCGGTGCGACGGTGTGGCATTGAGTGAAGCGGAATGGCGATCGGCGCTCCAGCAGGGCGGGCTGATCGACGTCAAGGGCGGGTTGCGGGTTCTTGATAGCCAAACTCTGGAACGGTTGCGCGCGATCTTCGAGCTCACAGGAGAGGCGCAGGCAGATCGAGGCGCTACGCAGATTGTGCGTGTGCCGAGGCTTCAGATCCTCGATTGGCTGGCATTGCGCGAACAGGGCATTGTGGTCTCACTCCCAGTAGAAGACGAGGCCCTGCTCGCTCGTCTCCTGGGATTCACGCGGATTGCCGAGCAGCCTTTGCCGGAGGGATTGCGCGCAACCCTCCGGCCCTATCAACTAGAGGGCTATGCCTGGCTGGTATTTCTCTACGAGCACCGCTTCGGCGCCTGCTTGGCTGACGACATGGGGCTCGGCAAGACACTCCAGGCCATCTGTCTTTTGGCTGCGATTCAGGAGGGCCGCATCAAGACCTCGCCGGGGGTAAAGGGCCCTCATTTAGTCGTGGTGCCGACGAGCCTCCTTTTCAATTGGGAGCA
>JANNXZ010000056.1:0-3584 GCA_031409835.1 Nitrospirota bacterium | reverse complement strand
AGGGTTTCCCTGGGCCAAACCAAACACAGGGTCTACCAAGGCCCATTTCCAGGCCCCAGCTGCTGTGCCGAGAATCTCCAGCCAAGTCGTAATAAAGAATGCCGCGAGGTACACCAACGGCGAGCGACCTCTAAACAGACATATCAAAAACACAGAGAAGAGCACCGCCCCTCCTACATCACCCTGTTCTGGAATCCCGCTGATCCCCCAAATCGACCATGCCCCGCACACCACAATCACTGTTGTGGTAATGACTCTTGCATATTTAATAAACAGCCCTGAACGCGCCAACGCAATGGACGTTAAATACACCATTCCGTGACCGAGTGGCACATAGGCCGGTACATTGTCGAAGCGATAGGTGTAACCACCCATACAGACAGACGCCACATATTCACCGATTGTCGTAAACGCGACAGCCACGGCAACCTGTAATCGTACATCTCTCGTCTCGCCCCGCAAGAACCCAATCAGACATACCAACGCGATACACCCTAGGGCATATTGTTTCCACACACTCCCGCTTACTTCAAACGCCATACAGATCGCGACAGAGGCAAATGTAATCGCCGCTATGGTGTAATCCCGTTTGCTATGCGTATAGGCGGCATCAATCTCGGGGAAATGGCGTAACAAACTCGACCTCATTAAATTTCAACCCCTCTGTTCGACCACTCGGAAACGCGATAGGAAACAGGGCCCATCATAGAATACGTCTGATGCCACAGGGATAGGCTGCAGATTCTCCTATGGTCGAAATCTAACCTGTAGCCAGCCTCACGTCAACTCGACTGTGATAAGTCTGAATCATGGGTTACTCGACTACGATGGTTCTCCGCGCGCAAGGATATCCCTTCACGATCGGACGATCAAGAACGAGCCATATACGTTACAGAAGATACTAGATTGTTGGAAAATAACAGATTGGCGGGAGAACTGCTGTTGCATGCAGCCTCCCGCCAATGATGACGAAGCAGGGTATCAATTCGAGAAGAGAAAACTCCGTGGATCAGTCTTTCTCTTTCTTCTCTTCCTTCAACACCATCTTGCCTTGTGCCAGGCTGGCATTGAGGTCATGTTCGGGAACTTTCTTATGCACCAGATTCTGATGGCAATCGATACAGGTTGCTCCCTCTGTTTCCATCTTCTTATGCGCCGCCTTAGCCGACGCCCCCGGAGGCTTCGTATTCTTGTGGCAAGCCCGGCAGGTCATGCTGTCCCAGCCCTTTAGTTTCATACGCGCCCTATAGGCTGCCTCAGGCCGTCGCTCGTTGAACTTTTCAATCGTAGAGTAGTCCACGGTGAACTCTTCTATCAGGAACGGTACTCCATCCACCACGTGCGTCCATACGGCAAGAGGAAAGTTTGCCAAGCCCTGGGGGACATGGCAATCCTTGCAGCCAGGATCGGCGCCGAGCGCTCCCCAGTGCGAGGATTTCTTCAGCTCCTCATAGGGGTAGGTCTCGGAATGGCAGCTCACGCAGAACTCGGTCCTGGATATTGCCGCCTCACCACCGAATACGACGACGATCGATCCGACCATAAGAACTGCGCCAAGAAGTAAGGCCCCACCTGACACGCGTAGATAGTTACTCAACCCCCCTGCCATTACTCCTCCTTGCCTATCTCAGCCGGTTTGGCATCCTTTTGGAACTCCTCATGAAACTTCGGGCTAGGCGGACCATCAAAAGTGCCCACTAGTTTGAAGTGTTCATGCATGGCCTTGTTGTTACGAATCATCTTCTCAAAGTCGAACGTATACTTCTTGTCCACCGTGGGGGTGAAGGGCGTATAGGGTTTCTTGGTCCCCTTCCATCCAGAGCCCTCGTAGTTCAGATGGCAGGCACTGCACTTCTCAATAAACTCAAACTCTTGTCCGGCTTCCGCGAGGGACTCGCGAGCCGTGACCTTCTTCGACTTTTCAAAAGCCTCGCCCGCCTTACGGTGAACCTTGCGGTAATCTGGACCGGCTCCATGGCAGGATTCACAGCCTACACCGATCAAGAACTTGTCCGGCTCTGAAATTTCATACCCACCTTCGACCCCGAATCCAGTCACATGGCAGCCGATGCAATCCTTGTCCTTGGTAAAGTCCTTCTTAGGGTCAAGTTTTGCTTTGACCAATGCCGCATTCTTTTCCTTATTCCTGTCGGGTTTGAGTGAGTCGACAGCTTTGGCGTGGGCAGTCTTGATCCATGAGTCGGACTCACTTTTGTGGCAATTACTGCATTTCTTTCGGCCCTCAAATGGCGTCTCAGCGGAAGCGCTTCCGGCCATAGTTGCGAATACGACTACAGCTGCTAGTGCAAATACCATCGGATACTTCACGGGGCCTCCTTTCATCAGAAAAAATAATCGTGGTCGTGATTGAAAAATCAATTATGCGTTACTCTATCGAGAGTGTGCGAGATTTACAATAGCGGTCCTTCCGCTTCTGCCAATCAAAGAGTTAGTTATTCGATGGCTGCGCAGACGGAATCTTATACACCCAATAGGCTCCCTGTTTATGGACCAACTGGACGGTTTTGAATTCGAGAGGCTTCGAGTTCGTCATGGGCAGCATCTGTGCGAGCAGCGTATTATCGCTCTTAGCATCGGTGAGGTAGTAGGCGCGCACTAAACTCTCCGAGAGTCCATACACCGTTTGGGAGGTGTAGTTGTTGTCCATTTGCCAACGCTTCACCATCGCGCTTAAACCATGCACATCCCCACCCTTCAAGGGGAAGTCCTTGTAGGCGACACCGATGCGATCGGGGCGCATCTGCCCAAGCTTGTAGACGTCCGAGACGTGAACCACGATATAGGCTTCTCGCCCGCCAGTCAGTTCACGCAGCATCGCTGCACCCTCTGTTGACTCTGCCGACAGGGCGTCAGCAAAGCGTTGGAACTTCACCCGCTCTTCTGCGCTTACCGTAGAGCCCCAGAACTCACGTTCGTATTTCTCGATCGCTTCGATTCGTGGTCGCCAGAGCGACGGTGTGATAATGGGTCCACTGAGATGGGAGGTGAACACCGTCTCTAACCCAGTCAAGAGCTGAATCTGACGCGAGGTGTCCCACCAGGCAAAAATGGCAGCGCCTTTCGGGACATGCTTAGCAATCACTGGCGCCAACTGTGTCAGCTCGGAGAGCTTACTGTCGACGAAAATCAATGGATCGCCGGTGTAATTTTCCCAGGCGAGCATAACAGGCTTTGTATTTCCGCGGCGAGCAAGATAGGCTACAGCTACCGGTTCGTCCACACCTTCTACTACTATCTCTTGTTTGCTGATGCTAAGGTCAGGCCAAGCATCGAGTCCAAGCGTGCTGAACTTATCAATACCACCCTCTTCCACCAAGCGGTAGTGATATGGCGCTGGGCCTGGACTGAGCCACAAAAATGTAACCAGACCAAGCAAAACAAGTCCTCCCGCCACTAGGACTATTCCTAGTGACGGGAGGACTTTACTACTGGGTCGCGTCAGCGCTGCTTCCATCGTTTGCGCTGCGCCCGTTGTCACCGCTGGTTCTTCTTGCGTCTGCTCCATCCGGCGAGAGCGAGGGTGCCGGTCAGCAACAATCCGCCGCCCACGCTGCCGAGCGTAA
>JANNXZ010000055.1:0-7568 GCA_031409835.1 Nitrospirota bacterium | reverse complement strand
TTGGCGACCGCCAAACAGCTAGACGCCCTCGATGGGTTTGGACGTCTCTGCGAGCTACGCGGGAAGTACGAGCACGCTTACCAGGGATGGAAGGAATTGCGCAGGCGATTGGATGCTTTGGAGAGTGACGTCGTCGACCGTGCAAGACGCGAGGACATGTTGCGGTTCCAGGTTCGGGAGATTGAACAAGCCGGTCTGTTGCCTGATGAAGAAGAGCGGCTCCGCAGCGAGCGACTGAGACTGGTACATGCGCATCGGCTCAGGGAGTTGGCTCACGAGGCGCATGTCGAGTTACAGGCGGATGAGCAAGCTGTCCTCACTAGGCTGGGGCGGGTCGGGCGAATCCTCGCAGAGTTGGCCCAGACCGATCCGTCGATGGGTGATTGCGAACAGTCGGCGGCGGAGGCGGCGATCCCACTCAAAGAACTTGCTGGGCGCCTGCGCGACTATGCACAACAATTAGAGGCTGACCCTGACCGACAAGCTATTGTGGAAGACCGACTCGACCTGATTCATCGGTTAAAGAAAAAGTATGGAGGGTCGGTTGATGCAGTAGTCGCGTTTGGCAGACGGGTGCAGGAGGAACTTCAGTTATTGGAGAATCATCAGGAGAGAACTGCTGAGTTGACCGCGCAGCTGGACGAAGAGGCCCGTCGTCTTCGCACGCTGGCAGAGCAGCTGTCCAAGAAGCGTATTGACGCGGCTAAACGGATGACGACGCTGGTGGGAACGGAGCTGGCAGCGTTGAAGATGGAGCAGGCGATCTTTCAGGTCGTGGTCTCGGTTGATGAGTCGTCCGATGGGCTCGGATCGACCGGGCGCGATCGAGTGGAGTTTCTTCTCTCCAGCAATCGGGGTGAACCGCCGAGACCGCTGGGCCGGGTGGCGTCCGGTGGGGAACTCTCACGTATTATGTTGGCACTCAAGACGGTGTTGGCCGAGATGGATCAGGTTCCAGTCCTGGTGTTCGACGAAATCGATACAGGAGTCGGTGGGGCAGTTGCTGCAGCCATGGGAACGAGACTGCGTAAGCTCGGGGCGTTTCATCAAGTATTTTGTATCACCCATCTTCCTCAGGTCGCGTCTCAAGCGGAGCATCATCTGCTTGTGGAAAAGGGCTTGGATAATCAACGAACATCCACGTCGGTCAGCGTGCTCAAGGGGATGGGGCGAGAAGAAGAAATCGCTAGAATGCTGAGCGGTTCAACCATTACGAAGAAAGTGCGTGAAACGGCAGCGGAACTCATTGCAGGGGCGAAGGGGAAGCGGTCTGAGTGATCTGGTTTGTTTTGTTTATCCGGTTCATCTAGTTCATCTGGTTTATCTGATTAGTCCGGTTTAACCAAATAAACAAGACAAACCAAACAAACCAATTAAACAAGACAGGCTGGCGGGCTAAGAGTCGGATCGGTCGGTCGGAGTTGTCGCTATCGCCATGGCAGGAAGGGATGCCTTGTATTCCTTGACCACGTGAGAAAACAGTTCGGTCAACTTCGGTTCGAAGTGAGTGCCGGCATAGGCAAGCATCTGTTGGCAGGCGTCATCGATCGAGAGGGGGGTCCGGCCAGGAAGTTCTGCGGTCAAATGGTCGAATGCTTGGGCCAGGCAAACAATGCGGGCTAGCTGAGGAATGCCTTCTCCCTGAAGTCCAAATGGATAGCCTGCGCCATCCCACCGTTCATGATGATAGGCAATCATCTGTCCTACCTCAGCAGGAAGTGCCAGCGGTAACATGAGTTTCGCACCCTGTTCCGGATGATGTTGATGACCGACGGTTTCTCCTGTCTCAATGATTTCATCGTCGGCAAATCGATAGGGTCCAGGCCCGATCTTGCCGATGTCGTGGAGGAATGCCCCCAACGCCAACGATTTCTGTTCAGCGGCGGTCAGGTTGATGCGGTTGGCCAAGAGGGTGGCGTAGAAACTCACTCGGCTGCAATGGTTGAGCAACTGGCGATCTTTCGCTTCAAGCAGGTCGGAGAACAGAGGGAGAAGGTCCTGCATGGATTCGGAGCTGGACGCATGGTCTAACGTCGGCTTTCCAATCGCCTGGTATCCTGTGATTAGTTCCTTCCACGCTTGTGCGCTTTCTGTTTCTGAACCCCAGAGACTGGTCGATGTCCTGATAAACCGTCTGAGGAAATCGAGCCGTTGTTTCTTTTCGAGTGTTTGGTTGACGAGGGAAAGCAGTTCCGTGACGTTGAAGGGTTTGAGCAGGTAGCCGGCAGCGCCGTGGCGTATTCCTTCCATGGCCGACTTTAAGCTGCCGTATCCGGTGATGATGATGACTTCAACCTCGGCGTGGTCATGCTTGATGTCCTGAAGGAGATCCATGCCTTGGCGATCTGGAAGTTTCTGATCGAGTGTGATGAGGTCGATTGGCTGGGAGTTCAGCACGTCAATCGCTGCACTGGCTGATTCTGCTGTCTGTATATTGAAAAAGGGGCGGAGAATGACTCGTAGTGCGTCACGAGGTCCTGTCTCGTCGTCGACCACGAGCAAAGTCGGCTTATTCTTTATCAATTCATGAGTCACAGGCAAGTTCACAGGTGTCCTCTATGGCTAACTACGTACTCTACAGGCAATTCCTGTTCCATTTCAGTGGGTTAACTTCCACGCCTCAATGGAGTGTGGCCTGTGTATGATTGCGACCCATATGTAGTTTTCTTGAACGCAACACTACGTACACCAGCAAGGAGATCGCACATCGAACTGTGCAAAAAAAGACGCAGTAAGGGAAGTGGTTGTGCTATTCCTGCACTACTGCCGGAGGTTCTTCGGTGCTGACTTCCTGATCGGGTCTGCCGATTCCCAGCGTGTCCATGCGGTACTTGAGCATTCGGCGGCTGATTCCCAACAGTTCGGCGGCATGGGTTTGGACGTAGTTCTTTCGTTTGAGAGCATCCAAGATAATCTCGCGCTCGAATTCCATGACAGCCTTTTCGAGCGAGAGGCGGCCAGAGAGTGTGTCGTCACGGAGTGAAGAGGATCGGCTGTCGTTCTTGAGAATGTTCGGGAGATGTTCAGGGGTGATGGTGTCCGATCCCTTGGACCAAATGAACGCCTGTTCGATGATGTTCTCCATCTCTCGCACATTGCCAGGCCAGGGATAGCGGGACAGAAGGTCGACGGCATCTTTGGAAAACTCTTGGGACGGACGGTGATCTTCTTCGATTCGTTTGGCCAGAAAATGTTTGGCGAGGAGGGGGACGTCTTCACCGCGTTCCCGGAGCGGGGGCAAATAGAGCGCAATGACATTGATGCGGTAGTACAGGTCTTCACGGAAGTGCCCTTTGCGGACGAGCTCCTCGAGATTCTTATTCGTCGCTGCCACGATGCGCACATCCACCTTGATGGATTGCACGCCACCGACTCTGGTGAACTCTCGTTCTTGCAACACACGCAGCAGCTTGGCTTGCGTCATGGCGCTGAGGTCGCCGATCTCGTCGAGGAAGAGGGTGCCGGTATTGGCGAGCTCAAATTGCCCGACTCGACGAGCTGTGGCATCTGTGAACGAGCCCTTCTCATGGCCGAACAACTCACTCTCGATGAGCGTTTCAGGAATGGCTGCGCAGTTCAGCGCGATGAAGGGGCGCTCGCGCCGAGCGCTATTATTATAGTGGAGCGCCTTGGCGACCAGTTCTTTCCCCGTGCCGCTCTCGCCGGTGATGAGGACGGTCGTGCGGCTGTCGGCGACTTGCTCGATCTTCGTGTAGATGTCCTGCATCGACGAGCTCTTGCCGATCAGGTTGTGAAAGGCATAGCGCCGAACGACTTGCGCACGGAGTTGCTTCACTTCCCGTTGGAGTTCCTGGTCCTTGAGCGCGTGCTCGACGATCATGCGGAGTTCTTCCACATCGAAGGGTTTCGAGAGATAGTCGGCTGCGCCGAACTTCATCGCATCGACGGCAGTTTTGACCGATTTCGTTCCTGTCAGCATGATGACTTGTGCCGTACGGTCCTCGGCACGTAGGGTTTGGAGTACCGACAACCCGTCGGTCCCTGGAAGAATCACGTCTAGGAGAACCAAATGAGGGGCTTCCTTGCGAAATAACTCAAGGCCCTCCTGGGCGTCGGCGGCTTGGATGGTTTCGTAGGTTGGCTCCAGCACTGCTTTTAATGAGGCCCGAACCCGAGCCTCATCATCGATCAACAACACTCGTTTTTTCATGCTGGTTTCCATTAAGGTGGGTTGGCTAGACGGGTAACGCGGGCAGGCTCACGAAAAACGTGGTGCCGACACCGACCGAACTCTTCACCCGGATCTCGCCGTGATGTTCTTGAATAATTTGATGGACAATCGTCAAGCCAAGTCCTGTTCCTTCATGCTCTCCGCTCTCGTGTTTCGTCGTGAAAAATGGGTCGAAAATATGTTCGAGATTCGTCTCCTGGATTCCCTCACCGGTATCCTCGATTTCGATGTGCGCCCAGACTTTTCCTCCAGGCTTCTCCAGCTTGCTGGTCTGAACGCGTAACCGCCCCCCGGCTCCTGCCATCGAGTCCATGGCATTGAGGAGGAGATTGAGCAGCACTTGCTTGATTTGCTGCCGGTCCAGCATGACACGAGGTAGGTCGGACGCCAACTCTTTTTCAATCTTGATTCCATGGCTGTCGGCCTTCACATCGATGAAATACAAGCACGAGGCGACAATGTCGTTAAAATCCTCGTCTGTCAGCTTGGGTTCCATGTATCGGGCGTAATCGAGAATTTCTTGAATCAGCCGTTCGATCCGATACACATCGTCGAGCACCACTTTGCTGAATTCTTGAATAAATTCGGGATCGTCTTTCCGTTCAGGAGCTAATTGGATAAAGGTCTTAATCGATGTGAGAGGATTTCTGATTTCATGGGCAAAGCCTCCGGCGATCGTCTCCAGGGATTTGAGCCGATCCGTGCGTTTCATCAGCGTGTGCGAGCGATGGAGTTCTTCGTACAGCACAATGGTATCGAGCGCATTCGTGGCGGTTTGTGCCAGTGCAGCGAGCGTGGATCTGGTCAGATCAGATTCTCCAGCTAGAGGTATTGCGGCGCCGAGGAGTGAAAAGGCGATCAGACGGCCTTTAATGAGGTGTGGCACGATACGTGTGGCCTGCATGGCTTCCATGGCCGCGCGTGCGCCGGTTACGGAGTCGGATTCTTGAAGGCCTTCAGCCGAGTCGTCCTGTGTCATGATCCGGTTGGTTGCGAGGAGGTGGTGAGGCAGAGGATGGCTCACGGCCAGCGTCGGAGGAATAAGCATGGGGGCGGCTGGGCCAACCATGCTGGCGCGGCGATAGGATTCGTGTTCGCTATCTAGCAGGAACAGCGTCCCATGGGTCGTGGCACCTGCTCGACAGAGTTCTTGGATAATACGATTTCCGAGCGTCGTCAGGTCGGTCATCGCTCCCAGGTCTGCCGCAAATCGTGTGACGATGTTCAATAGCTCGCTGGAGGAAGGCATCAAGATGTTGGTATTCGGTGAATGTGATGTCATAGCGAACAGGGAACGCAGGGGCACCATGTAACCTGCTAGCGGAAATGTTGATTGTGTATGGCTAGCTATGTGTTCAAAGATGTACGGAAGAGAGTATACACAGCCAGGACATGTTCAGCTAGCAGATTTACTTTTTTCAATGACGGCAAAGAAGGCCTGCCCATCGAGCGCAAGAAGAATACGGGGTGTGAGGATGCCGGCTTGCTGGAGGAGCGAGACGAGTGAAGGTTGGTCGAACCTGTGCAGCAATCCATGTCGGATGGCCTCTCGGAGTCTCCCCAGATAGTGCAGGACGGTGTGGGCTTGTGGACTAAATTCATCCTGATTCGCTCTGTGCAGATGCCGGCGATAGAGTACCGAGAGATCAGTGTCGGGGTGGAAGACTGTGAGGACCAGGCGCCCTTGCGGATGGAGTATGCGGTACAGCTCTCGAATTGTGACCAGTGGAGAGGGGACGAACGTGAGCGATAGATTGCAGACGACGCGATGGAGAGACTGGTCTTTGAAAGGAAGGCCCTGCGTCCAATCAGCGTGCATCCATTCGGTGGTCAGGGGGGGGTGGACGGTGAGTGTGCCTTCGAAGTCACTGTCGAGTTCCCGATGTAGGGTACGAAGACTCTGTCGGGCCTGCGTCAGCGAATCTTGAGAAAGTTCCAGTCCGATCATGTGAACGGGCCGGGCGGGGCTCCATCCACGCTGCCGTGAACGGTAGGCCTGGTTGACCATTGTGGCCCGAACTAAATCACCATGGCCGACTCCCACATCCACCAGTACGGAGTTTGGTTCAAGCGGACTGAGTAGGCGGTAAAGATCGTCCAAGAGCTTCCAGTATTCATGGAGGTTCCCGAGTTGGGGAAGCTGCTGCAGGTGCGTGAATCTCAAGGCCTCACGTGTGAACTGTGAAAGATTGTGGCGAAGACGGGTACGCTCTAGCTCGATGCGCTGTTGGCGGGCGAGCATGTGACGGGTCTGCGCGTGGAATTCAGCAGGAATGGTCGGCAGCGAAACGGTTGCAGTGATCTGTTCCAGGATCTGTCGGAAGGCCGGGGGGTGTGGTTGGTTGAGTGGGAGATCCTGGCCGAGCAGCGGTGCGGAGACTGTTCCCAGACTGGTATGAGATCCCAGCGCAGTGAGAAATGCCTGTGGTAGATCAGCCGGAGGCCATGGTCCGAGCGGGTTGCTGGGAATTGTGAGAATGGCTGTCGGGGAGCGAAGGAGGCGCAGGTCCGCAATGGTGGACGCCAGATCAGTCAAGTGGCCTGCGACAACATCGCCGACAAAGTGATCGACATTGACATTGAGCCCGAGCAGGTTTGCGATGCCGCGTCGGAGGCCGTATTGGTGGTCGGCCACGAGATCATGACCATGGACAGTCATGAGCATGGCTTGAATATCGACGACAGGATTGATCAGGAGCAGCAGGTCGACGGGACGGGATTGCACTGCCATCTTGAGGGCGACGCGTGCGGTCAGGTCGCTCGCCATGACGATCAGGGGAGCGGTCGGCCATGTATGTTGCACAAACTCCACAACCTTCAGGAGGTCGGCTTGCATGCTTCGCAGGGTCGTCTGTTCCAGATCGCCGTCGCTCAGCCCCAAATGGTTGGTGTGGTCGTATCTCAAGATGCGGAGCCGGTGATGCGCCAGGTAGTAGGACAGGGTCATGGTATCCAACGCGGTTTGGCCATAGCCAGGAGCGAGGATGACGACCGGCGTGTTCGGCGCGAGTGATTGGCTAAGATGGTCGTCGGCGATCACAATTGTCTGGCCGCGTGAATTTCGACACTCGCGCGGAATACTAACGACCGATGCGTGCTGTGAGGAGGAGTCGAATTTGCTAGGGGAGGTCAGATGTTGTTGGACGATACGGTTCACTTCGCGTTCAGCATAGGGCGTGAGGCCCTGAAAACGGAGGCCGATCTGAAGAGCAGGATCGGAGCCGTGGTTACGAAACTCCCTAGGCACAGCGGGATTCGGAGCCGCCCAGACGATTTTGGCAGAGAGTACGGAGTCCGGTGCGCCCGGTTCATGGGGCCCAGGGTGTTTCTGGGTTTGTGAGGCTGTGAAGTGCAGTGTGGCATTACCACTCAGGAG
>JANNXZ010000054.1:0-3284 GCA_031409835.1 Nitrospirota bacterium | reverse complement strand
TCCTCGAACATTCAACATTTATGACGCTCCCTAGTGGCACGTCACCTGCACAGTTACGCTCATATACTGATGCAAGGCCGCATCGTGCGTGCGGCACACGTCTTTGACGCCCGCTCCTGATCCCGCTGCAATACTATTACTAGGCCCTGTAGATGGATCGCTCCTCGGAGGCCCCAATTGTCTGACTTCTACCAAAATGGTGTTGTCACGGTGCTTCATCGCCTCGGACAGCCGAACGTGGACCAACTGGAGCGAGAGTTGATGCGTTATGGGCGCATCAACCCCATCGCCCTGGTCCTGCCATCCCTCTATGCAGAATTAGGACGCCCAGCATTAAAGGCCATCGTGGAAACTCTCAGGAATGTGTCGTATCTCAATGAAATCGTTATCTCATTAGATCGAGCCTCGGCCTTGGAATTTCGCCTGGCTAAGCAATTCTTTTCGGTACTCCCTCAGCGGGTGCGTCTCATCTGGAATGACGGTGCACGCATCCAAGCCATCCTCAAACTCTTGGTCGATCACAACCTCGATATCGGCCAGCAGGGCAAAGGACGAGGCTGTTGGACAGCCTTCGGCTACGTCCTGGCTAGAAACCACAGCCAGGTTATCGCGCTCCACGACTGCGACATCACAAGCTACAACCGGGAGTATCTGGCACGCCTCTGCTATCCCATCGCCAATCCGAATCTCGGTTATGAATTCTGCAAAGGTTATTACAGCCGCGTCACCGACCGTCTCCATGGCAGGGTGACACGCCTATTCATCACCCCCATGATCCGAAGTCTCCAACAGCTCGTGGGACCCCACGCGCTCCTGACGTTTCTCGACAGCTTTCGCTACCCGCTGGCTGGCGAATTCGCCATGGTGCGAGACCTGGCCTGGACCAACAGAATTCCAGGTGACTGGGGGCTCGAAATCGGTGTCCTCGCGGAAGTCTATCGGAACTGTGCCTTGCGCCGCATTTGTCAGGCCGATATTGCGGACGCCTATGACCACAAACATCAAGAACTCTCGGATCACAATCCCGATGCCGGCCTTCTCAAGATGTGCGTTGATATCACGAAATCGCTCTTCAGAAATCTGGCGAGCGAAGGTGTCGTCTTGTCTGACGGGGTGCTCAAGACCTTGCGGGCGACGTATTTGCAAGCCGCTCAAGAAGCGATCAGCCGCTACGAAAACGACGCGGCCATCAACAGCCTCACATTCGACCGCCACCAAGAACGGACGGCCGTCGAAGTCTTCTTGAACGGCATGAAACTGGCCACCGACGGGTTTCTCGACGATCCGCTCGGTGTCCCCATGATTTCCAACTGGAGCCGAGTGACACATGCCGTGCCCGATATTTTCACTCGCCTGATCGACGCCGTCGAAGCGGATCACGACTGGGACCCCACGTCAGAACCTGCCGCCACTCTGTCATGAGCACCGGCCTCACACCACTCACTCCACCAACTGAAGCACGCATCCAAGATATTGGTTCAGCGGAGATTCTCGTCGGGATTCCAAGCTACAACAACGCGGACACGGTCGGACATGTCGTGCGAGCCGTCAGCGTGGGCCTCGCCAAATACTTTCCTGATCGTCGGGCCGTCCTCGTCAACTCCGACGGCGGCTCTTCAGATGGGACACCGGCCATCGTCGCCCGCACCGCCATCGACTTCCAATATCTGTTCATCGGCGACCAGCAAAGCATCCTGCATCGAATCGTCACGCCCTACCATGGCATTCCCGGAAAAGGCAGTGCCTTCCGAACGATTTTCGAGATTGCTCGACGACTGAAGGCTACGGCCTGTGCAGTTGTCGATGCGGATCTCCGCAGCATTTCACCGGAATGGATCGAATTGTTACTCCGCCCAATCATGGAAGAAGGATACGACTACGTCGCCCCCTACTATCTTCGCCACAAATACGACGGAACAATCACCAACAGTCTCGCCTACCCACTCACCAGGGCGCTGTATGGGCAACGGATACGCCAGCCCATCGGCGGAGAGTTTGGTTTTTCTGGCGCTCTTGCATCCCACTATCTCGACCAACATGTCTGGGAATCTGAAGTGGCGCGGTTCGGCATCGATATCTGGATGACGACGGAGGCCATCGCCAGCGGTGCACGGGTTTGCCAAAGCTTCCTCGGCGCAAAAATCCATAATCCGAAGGATCCTGCAGCAGACCTGTCGGCCATGTTGATGCAAGTGATGGGAGCGCTTTTTGCCTTAATGGAACAGCATGAAGGACTCTGGTCCAGCCAGGAGGGGTCGAAGCCAGTTCCACTCTTTGGATTTCCCTACGAGGTTGGGGTCGAACCCGTCCATGTCAACATGGAGCGGATGGTGTCGCACTTTCGACAGGGCCTCACCGATCTTGAACCCATTTGGCGGCAGATCCTGGCGGACGACACGTTCACGCAGTTGCGTGACCTCCAGGGGACATCCGGCGCCGACTGTCGTATCCCCGATGAGTTGTGGGTCCAGGTCGTCTACGATGCGGCCACCGCGTACCACAAGCGAATCATGCCGCGCGAGCACCTCTTAAAAGCCTTGACCCCTCTGTACTTAGGCCGGACCGCCTCGTTCGTCCATGCCACTCAAGGCCTGACATCCACAGAGGCAGAACAGAAAATCGAAGCCTTATGCCACACCTTCGAACGCATGAAACCCTATCTGCTTGAACGTTGGCAACCGCCGGCGCTGCAGCCCGCGGTGCCGGCTCTATTGCATCACACAACCGCCGATGCAGGAGGTGATCATGAACGACTTCATTAACCAGGCTCTTCTAGGGCCGTTGGAATTGCTCGGCCGACAGATACTGACCGTGCTGCCCAATGTGCTCGCCATGGGCCTGATTCTACTCGGTGGCCTCTTCACCGCATGGGCGTTCGGTTCCATCGTTGAACGGTTGTTGCGCATGATCGGATTCGACCATCTCTGCGATCGGCTCGGGGTGAACGCGGCACTCCTTCGTGGAGGAGTCAAGACCGATCCCTCTCGCCTCGTTGGCCGAGGCATCTATTGGACAGTCATTGTGCTGGCCTCGATCGCGGCGTTAAGCGCACTGAACTTGACCCCGATCAACCAGTTCGCCCAGTCACTCCTAGCCTATGTGCCCCATCTGGTCACGGCAGCGGTGATTCTCCTGGCCGGGTACTTTCTCTCAAACTTTGTATCCCAGGCCGTCCTGATCGCCGCCGTCAACGCCGGACTGCCTCCTGCGCGGCTCATCGCAGCCTGTTCACGTTGGGGGGTACAAGTCCTCGCGGGGGCCATGGCGCTGGAGCAACTCGGCAT
>JANNXZ010000053.1:0-2088 GCA_031409835.1 Nitrospirota bacterium | reverse complement strand
TTTTTCAAACTCAAGGTAATCGCGCATAGTGCCGATACGAATATCGATATATGGGGGGAGGGAATCCAGAGACCCTTCCCTGAAGTAGGGTTACGATAGCAGAAAAACGGCCCCTTTGCCTAGCACTTCTTCAACCTCCGCGACAAAATGTTCGCTGGGGGTGACGGTCAGGTGAGGAAGCGGAGCCGTCTCAGCTTCCAGCGCTGCATCCATTCGTAATGTGAGTGAGATGGTTGTCCCTCCCGGGTGACGCTGAAAGACCTCACGGAGGCGAGGCAGCTGTTCCGTCACGCCTGGGCCATCCGACAGTCGAATGCGGACCCGCTTAATCATCTGCGCTTGCACCTCGGCGAGCGGTTCAATCTTGCTCCCTCGAATCTTCGTGCCTTTATCTCCCCGATCGACGGTCCCTGTGATGCGCACAAGACGTTCCGGCACAACCAATTCAGCGGAGCTTTTATAGAGATCAGGAAAGACGATGATCTCAACCACACCCTGGAGGTCTTCCAGGGTGAGATAGGCCATTCGGTCGCCTTTCTTGGTCAGCATGCTCTTGACGGTCGTGATGATGCCGCAGAGTTTCACCTCCCGGCCATCCGACAATTCCGGCAGGCTGATGGTTGAGGCCGTGGCGAGCGCCTGGAGGGTGGCCTCATAGCGCGCAAGCGGATGGGAGGAGATATAGAAGCCGGTCAGCTCCCGTTCCTGCTTCAACCGCTCACTTTGGTCCCATTCAGGAATGTTGGGCAGCGGCATGGCCGGATGTTCCGCCGAGTCTTGTCCGTGCAGCTCGTCGCCAAAAATATTGGTCTGCCCCAGATCTCGTTCACGCTGCGCGGCCGCCCCGTCCTCGACGGCTTGATCCAGAACCGCCGCCAGCTGAGAACGTTTCGCGCCGGTCGAATCGAACGCGCCGGTCTTGATCAGCCCTTCGAGCATGCGTTTGTTTACTTTGTGTAGATCGACGCGGCGGCAGAACTCAAAGAAGGACTTGAAGGGGCCGGTTTGATTCCGAATCTCGATGATCGATTCGACGGCGCCTTCGCCCACATTCTTGATGGCCGCCAAGCCGAACCGGATGGCGTGGTCCACGACGGTAAAGTTCTTATGGCTTTCGTTCACATCCGGAGGCAGGACTTTGATGTTGAGGTCGCGGCATTCCGTAAAATAGCCGACGATTTTGTCGGCGTTGCCCATGTCGGTTGTCATCAGGGCGGCCATGAACTCAGTCGGATAGTGCGTTTTCAGATAGCCAGTCTGGTAGCAGACGACGGCATAGGCCGCGGCGTGCGACTTGTTGAACCCGTAGCCGGCAAATTTCTGGATCAGTTCGTAGAGTTTTTCAGCTTTCTTGTCGGGGATCTTATTCGTCTTGGCGCCGGCCAGGAACTGCGCGCGCAACTTCTCCATCTCTTCCGGCTTTTTCTTGCCCATCGCGCGCCGGAGAATGTCAGCTTGGCCGAGCGAGAAGCCCGCCACTTTGTTAGCAATGGCCATCACCTGTTCCTGATAGACGATGACCCCGTAGGTGTCCTTCAGGATCGGTTCGAGTTCAGGTACTTCGTAGGCGATCGGAATCTTGCCCTGCTTGCGTTTGATAAAGTCAGGGATCAGATCCATCGGGCCAGGGCGATAGAGCGCGATGATGGCGATGATGTCCTCGAAGCGATCCGGTTTGAGGCCAGTCAGGAGATCGCGCATCCCGGAACTTTCCAACTGGAAGAGACCGATCGTCTTCCCTGAGGAGAGGAGGGCGAAGGTTTTGGGATCGTCGAACGGCATCTGCTCCATGACCAATGGCGGATTGCCGGGATGCCGCTCATTGATCAGCGTCTCTGCGCGCTTGATCATCGTGAGGGTTTTGAGACCCAGAAAATCAAATTTGACGAGCCCGATCTTTTCGACATCTCCCATTGAGTATTGAGTGACGATTTCATCATTGGCGCCTTTGTAGAGCGGCACATGGTCCGTGAGCGGCCCTTCTGAAATCACCACGCCGGCGGCGTGAGTCGAGGCATGCCGGGCCAGCCCTTCGAGGGAACGGGCGATGCCCATCAGTTCTTTGACTCGCGTATCGGTCTCGACGAG
>JANNXZ010000052.1:0-1744 GCA_031409835.1 Nitrospirota bacterium | reverse complement strand
CAGCGCCAACGCTCCGTCCTGGCTCAACTTCGATTTGTCGGAACGCTATCAGCTTCCTGTTACGTTATCCTATGGACGTATGGAGGCGTTCCTCTTTGTGCAGAATCTCTTCAATACACAATGGGAACAGGCGACCTTTTTCTTCCAGTCACAATTGAGAAACGAGGGCGCCCCGCGCGATGACATCCATTTCGTGCCGGGAAGTCCGCGGATGGTGATGGGCGGCGTGGCCTGGTATTTCTAGTAGACCGCTGAAAACGACTTCCAGCTGCGTTCTCGTCTCGAAAGCATCCTCAACGTACCCCATCGGGAAAGAGCTGTTCTTGCAGCTTGGGGTTGGGCGGGTGAGAATGCCTACGCCTCCGGTGCTTTCTTCGCCTGCGGCCTTGTTGGAAGATCGTTTTGAGCGGTCTATAGTGAAGCTACATGAAGTCAACGCGAAGAGTTTTGCCGCGTGTCTATTTCAATCGCCCCACGCTCGCGGTGGCGCGATCGCTTGTGGGCAAATATCTGATCCGTTACATCGACGGCAGAGAGATTGCGGGGAAGATTGTCGAGGTGGAGGCCTATGTGGGGTCAGAAGATAAGGCTTGCCATGCGTCGAAAGGGAGAACGCCACGAACGGATGTCATGTTTGGCCCTGCAGGGGTCGCGTATGTCTACCTCATCTACGGGATGTACCATTGTCTGAACGTCGTGACAGAGCGTGAAGAGTTTCCCTCGGCCGTATTGATCCGGGCGATTGAAATCGATGGGGCGTTGATCGATGGGCCAGGGCGGCTCTGTCGCGCGTTGCAAATCGATCGCCGTCTCAACCGTGCAGACCTCACGACCTGTGAGTCCCTCTGGTTCGAGGATCGAGGAGTATTGGTTGAGAAAGCAGATGTGGGGGCTCATCCCCGAATCGGTGTCGATTATGCGGGCAAGTGGGCTAAGAAGCTCTGGCGATTTCGGTTGCGGACGGTCACGGACCCCACTCGGACACGACAGGCAAAAAAACAGGGGGGCGCCGGATAAGTCCAGCACCCCCCTTGTTGTATCCTACCGAACAACTCGACTACTCGATCTTCCGATCACCGGAAATTTTTGTGGCGGAGGTGACCGGAGGAGCGATCTTAATCTGTGGCCCCTGCACGGTCGGAAGCTGATTCGCTCCCTGGCCCGTTGTAATCCGCGCATTGTCCGTCTTCATGAGATTCTGCTGGACATGTTTAGCGTCGGACGCGGCAGCCTTGAGTTCGGCTTTCTCACCACTTGCATTGGTCTGGCCTGGGTCGTTAGCGGTTGGCTGCCCGGTCACGGGGCTTCCGCTATTCTTCATTGGGTAGCCTTCATGCTTGGGGAGAAGCGAGGGATTCGCCGAGGCCATCGACAATGCAAAGAGGACACCGGAGACGGTCGCAACAGTGCCGAGTATGAGTTTCATACGCCTACTCCTTTGAATAAGGGTGGTCGAACACAATACGTTCGTTACTTCAAGGTCGAATCAAGTGGGAGGAATCATAGCCAGGAGAGGGGGGGGCTGTCAAAGGAAGAATGGGAGGGGAGCAGCCAGACCATCCTTCTTGCTCGCTGAGGCCGCACGATCAGAATGTGCTCCCTCAATGCGCGTAGGGAAGGACAGTCCGGCGGCTCCCCTTAGGGCGAAGTGGGGAAATATGAGAAGGATGGGATGGGTGTCTGTGCTCCCGGAACGTGCGCCCTGAGAAGGGCCTCGTTCGACGGCCGCACGTAGACCAACATG
>JANNXZ010000051.1:0-5315 GCA_031409835.1 Nitrospirota bacterium | reverse complement strand
CGGGAGGGAAATAGGTTCCGGCAAAAAACGGCTCCTGGTCCGGTGTCAGAAAAACCGTCATCGGCCATCCACCCTGGCCATGATTCAGTGTGACCGTGGCCTGCATATAGATCTCGTCGAGATCGGGGCGCTCTTCCCGATCGACTTTGATACAGACAAAATGCCGGTTCATCAGTGACGCAATCGCCTCGTTCTCGAACGACTCTCGCTCCATCACATGACACCAGTGACAGGCGGAATAGCCGATCGAAAGCAGGATAGGGCGGTTCTGTGTTTTTGCCGCTTGCAAAGCTTCCGGCCCCCATGGGTACCAGTCGACTGGGTTTGCGGCATGTTGGAGGAGATAGGGACTGGTTTCGTAGATGAGGCGATTAGATCTTGCGGCGTCTGGTGGTGTGCTCATGGCCCACGGTAGCATCGAGGCAGAAGAGGGGTCAATGCGCGAACAATCAATTCTGATTCGTGACCTGCTTGTGGTAGTCTTTATAAGCATGATGGAGCAGCCATGACTGAGATCGGGCCCTATTCCAACTACCGCTTGACCGTTCGCCTTCAACTCGCCAACACCCCAGGGATGTTCGCAAAGGTGGCAGCTGTCCTGGCTGAGGAAGGCGCCAACCTGGGCGCGGTGGATGTCGTCTCCGCAACGGCCGACTGTATGGTGCCGGACGTGACCTTCGACGTCCAAAGCGAAGCGCATGGAGAAAAAGTCCTCGCTCGGATCAGGGCGCTGCCGGACGTGAAGGTACTCTCGGCTTCCGACCGAGTTTTCCTTCTGCATCTCGGCGGAAAAATTCACGTCCAAAGCAAGTTCCCCATCACAACAAGAAACGTGCTGTCGATGGTGTATACGCCGGGAGTCGGCCGGGTGTCGCAAGCGATCGCGAAGGACAAAACTAAAGCCTATGCCTTTACCGGCAAGGGCAATACGGTTGCCGTCGTCACCGACGGGTCTGCGGTGCTGGGCCTTGGCAATCTAGGTCCGGAAGCTGCGTTGCCCGTGATGGAAGGCAAAGCCATGCTGTTCAAAGAATTAGCTGGTATTGACGCATGGCCGATTTGTCTCAACACGCAAGATCCTGACGAAATTGTTCGCACGGTTCAGGCGATTGCTCCGGGATTCGGCGCCATCAATTTGGAAGACATCAGTTCGCCGCGCTGTTTTGAGATCGAACGCCGCCTAAAAACCGCCCTGGATATTCCGGTCATGCATGACGATCAGCATGGCACGGCGGTGGTCATTCTCGCTGCCTTGACGAATGCGCTCACCGTCACAGGAAAACGAATGGAGGAGGTCCGTGTAGTCGTCAACGGTCTCGGCGCAGCTGGAACTGCCTGCTGCAGGATGCTGCTCGCCGCCGGTCTCTCTCACCTGATCGGATGTGAGCCGCACGGTATCGTCTTACGAGGAGATGGGCAGCAGCTGCGGGCCTGCCGAACGGACCTCACCTCCTGCATGACCCCAGACCGTCCGCAAGGGACACTCCAAGACGCGCTCAAGGGGGCTGATGTTTTTATCGGATTATCCGTTGGCAATATCCTCACGGCGGAAGATCTGGATCTGATGGCTGCTGATCGTATCGTCTTTGCCATGGCCAATCCCGACCCTGAAGTCCCGCGTGAGTTAGCCACCTCCCACTGCCGGATTTTTGCGACCGGGCGTTCAGATTATCCGAATCAGATCAATAACGCGCTCGCCTTTCCCGGCATCTTTCGGGGCGCGCTGGACGTGCAGGCGCGTGACATCAACGAAGCCATGAAGTTGGCGGCTGCCAAGGCCCTAGCAGAGACCATTCCCCCTGCGGCTCTCAGCGAGGACTACATTATTCCGAGCGTATTCGACAAGGAAGTCGTCCCACGCGTGGCAAAAGCCGTGGCGGCAGCCGCACGGGACTCTGGCGTGGCCCGACGCCGTACCAAACTCAGCGACGACTTCTCCTCCTCCTGACGATTAATCCACATGAATTCAGTTGCTTCCAGTGCTCTTCTGGCACGCGATGGAGCTGTGCTACAATGCGCGCCCTGGGAGAGAATCTGGTTCACATGCCGTTTACACAAAGCAAATTCATTAAGTTTCAGAACGGGATGAGACGGCGCATCGACTCGTTGCGCCCGAAAGCCGAAGAGAGTCTGGAACTCGCCGTCGATACGATGATGCAGGAGCGGGTCGACAGTTTTTTTCGTGTGGAGCAGGGGTTGGAGGAAGTCATTAAGTCGTTGGCTCAAATTGAAGAGGAGATCGCGGAGATCCGCGATCTCTCCGGCGCCATGCGCTTGGAATCCCGTCTTGAGTTTGTCGAAGACCGATGGGACGATTTCGACAGCGAAATTCGAGAGCGCCCCCGGCGCCGGCGCAGGAAAATCAGCCTTGCCGATATGTTGAAAGCCGCCGGTGGGGGAGGCGGCGATCCGTCGCAAGGATCGAGCGGCATCAACAATGCGATGGACGCGTATGCCGCGATGGGCGTGGAATTCGGAAGTTCGCTCGCCGATGTCACCACCGCCTTTCGTCACAAGGCCAAGCAACTCCATCCCGATTCGAATAACGGCGATCGCAGCGCCGAACCGGAATTGCGCCGCATGCTAGAGGCCTATCAATTCCTGAAGGAATACTTGAGCCTCAGCAATGTTGAGCCTCCTCGATCACCAGACGCCACCTACCGTCCAACAGAATGAGAATCAGATGACACTCAATCCATCTCTGCCGTATGTGACCGACCAGTCTGCGCTTGAGTCCCTCTGTCGAACGCTGCGGCAGAGTCCGCGGCTGGCATTGGATACAGAATTCGTCGGAGAAGACACCTTTATTCCACGGCTCGAATTGATCCAAGTCGCCACCACCGCCACCGCCGCCGTTATCGACTTTCCTGCCGTGCAGGCCGGTGGATCGCTCGATGTCTTCTGGGAACTCATCTGCGATGCCAAGGTTGAGAAAATCGTTCACGCTGGGCGGCAAGACCTCGATCTGTTTGCCATACATGCAGGACAGATCCCCAAACCGTTTTTTGATACTCAGATCGCTGCCGCCATGGTCGGGTATGGCGCCCAAGTCGCGTACGCGAACTTGGTTCAGCGACTCCACGGGACAAAGCTGGCGAAAGCCCATACCTTTACCAATTGGAGTGCCCGGCCGCTTTCGAATGACCAGATCGCGTACGCCTTGGAAGATGTCGAATTTCTCCTGCCGATCCATACCCATTTACAGGATCGCCTCAGTACACTCGGTCGTTCGGAGTGGGTCAGTGAAGAATTCGCACGACTTGAAGCGGCAGTGGGAGAAAAAAGTCGAGAGCCGCAGGAACGCTACCAACGAATTCGAGGATGGGACACGCTCAAACCCAAAGGGGCAGCGGTGCTTCGTGAATTGGCTGCCTGGCGGGAAGCGGAAGCTCGCCGCCGGAACGTGCCACGCGGACGCGTGATGCGAGACGAGGTGCTGCTTCAGCTCGCGCGCCATCCACCCAAATCGATCAACGATCTCCGTGGCCTTCGTGGCGTCCATTCCTCCGAGGTCGATCGACACGGCGGACAACTACTGTCTATCATTTCCTCGGCACTAGCACTTCCATCGTCGGCATGGCCGGAAGTCCCCTCTGAACGGAAACCGGACCCTGAGTCGACAGGTATCGTCGAACTTCTTCAAGCTGTGCTGAAGGCCCGCGCCGCCGAGGAGGGGATTGCCCCCACCATGCTCGCCACCAGCGCAGATCTACAAGCACTGGTGGAAGCGAAGCAGAATTGGACAGCCCTCAATCTGCCCATCCTTCATGGCTGGCGGCGACAACTGGCCGGCGATCTACTCTTACAAGTATTAGCTGGAGCGATCACCATTAGCGTAGACCGAACTTCCGGCGCTCTGCAGTTGAAAGGCTGCTAAGATTACGTCGTTGCCCTTGCGACTCGTTGCGTCACGCCCGTTGGAGGAAGCGACCAGCACAGCCGGTGGAGTTCCCTGCGAAGCGCTCGATGCACGTTTGATGGTCCGTACCCTGCCAGGCCTATTTTGCGCTAGAGAAATGTTGGATTGGGAAGCCCCGATCGGAGGCGATCTGCTCTCGACGTGTTTTACCAGTGGCCGTGCCGCCGGCCTTGGAGCGACAGCTTGGCTCCTAGAGGGTGAATGAAGTGAGGTATGAGCTGCTAGGCGCGCAACTTGTGGGGCGAACGGGACGAGTAAGAAACGGGAACGTTCGAGGTTTTCGGAACTTCGAGTCGCGCCTGTCGTTCTCGGTTTATTGAGGAGAGACGGCCAGCCCGTCGACGGCTCCGATCGATCGGTACTTCTGGTCGCGTTGGGCTAGCAATTGAGGAATGGAAAGGTCGGTGAGCTGGGAGAGTTGGTTGCTGAGGGCTTTGGCGACTCGATCGGTGATGGCATTGAGGTCTCGATGGGCGCCGCCTAGCGGTTCGGGAATCACTTCGTCGACGATATGGAGGTCGATCAGGTCTTTCGCTGTCATCTTCAGGGCAGCGGCTGCATCGGGAACTTTAGTTGGATCGTCCCACAGGATGGCCGCGCAGCCTTCCGGCGAAATCACCGAATAGACTCCATGCTCCAGCATGAGGACGCGATCTGAGACACCCAATGCGAGCGCCCCTCCGCTTCCGCCTTCACCGATAACGATGGAAATAATCGGAACGGCAAGCCGGGACATCACAAACAGATTGCGGGCAATGGCTTCAGCCTGGCCCCGCTCTTCCGCGCCGATGCCGGGATAAGCTCCCGGCGTGTCGATAAAGGTCACGATTGGGCGTCCAAACTTCTCGGCCATCCTCATGAGACGCAGGGCTTTTCGATAGCCTTCTGGATTCGGCATGCCAAAGTTGCGTTGCATCCGCTCTTTGAGCGTCTTTCCTTTTTGATGCCCGATAACCATGATCGAGCGGTCATTGAATCGCGCAAAGCCGCCGACGATGGCACGATCGTCGCCGAACACACGGTCCCCGTGGAACTCAAAAAAATCTCGAAAGAGATAACTGTTGTAATCGAGGGTGCTGGGCCGCTGGGGGTGCCGGGCGAGTTGTGTACGCTGCCAGGGAGTGAGTTTTCGGTAGAGCGTGTCTTCGACCTGGGCCAGCTTCATCCGCAGCTTGCGGATCTCGTCCTGGGGGGCCGATTTCCCAGCAGGAACGGCCGCGAGCTTTTCTATCTTTTCTTCGATCTCGCGGATCGGTTTTTCAAACTCAAGGTAATCGCGCATAGTGCCGATACGAATATCGATATATGGGGGGAGGGAATCCAGAGACCCTTCCCTGAAGTAGGGTTACGATAGCAGAAAAACGGCCCCTTTGCCTAGCACTTCTTCAACCTCCGC
>JANNXZ010000050.1:0-4234 GCA_031409835.1 Nitrospirota bacterium | reverse complement strand
CCGCTTGACCGGCCTCTTCCAGGCCGGACTCAATATCAAGCCGGTGATCACCCATACCTTTCCCCTGAAAGACTTCGCCCAGGGATTCGAGTTGATCAATTCCGGCCAATGCGGGAAAGTGGTGCTATTGCCGTAAGGGGTAAGGGGTGAGGCGTAAGGTGAACGATGAAAGATTCTGACAACGATCTCCACACCCGGCCCTTTACCCCTCACCCCTCACCAACTGAGAATGGCCTACGACTCATTCAAAAAAACTGTTTCTGAGCGGCTCGCTGACATCCGCGCGGCAGGCCTCTACAAGTCCGAGCGACAGATTCTTGGTCCTCAGGGAGCCGAGATTCGCGTGGCGCAGGGTGACGTCCTCAATCTCTGCGCGAACAACTATCTGGGGCTCGCCAACCACCCTGACATCAGACAGGCCGCCGCAGTCGGACTGCAAGAACATGGCTACGGCATGGCCTCCGTCCGATTCATCTGCGGCACGCAGGATCTCCACACACAACTCGAACAGGCGATCAGCGCCTTCTTGGGCACCGAAGACACGATCCTCTATAGTTCCTGCTTCGACGCCAATGGCGGACTCTTTGAGGTGCTCCTCGGCGAGCAAGACGCCGTCATCAGCGACGCCTTGAACCACGCCAGCCTGATCGACGGCATCCGGCTCTGCAAGGCCACCAGGCTCCGCTACGCGCACTCCGATATGGCGGACCTGGAAGCCAAGCTGCGCGACGCGACATCCTATCGCCTTCGCCTGATTGCGACGGATGGAGTCTTCTCCATGGATGGCGACCTCGCCAAGCTCGATCGGATCGTCGAGCTGGCGGAGAGATATGATGCCGCAGTGATCGTGGACGATAGTCACGCGACCGGCGTGCTCGGGCGCAACGGACGCGGCACGCCGGACCATTTCGGCGTCGCCGACAGAATCGAGATCGTCACTAGCACGCTGGGCAAGACCTTGGGAGGCGCGACGGGCGGGTTTACATCCGGACGAAAGGAAATCGTCGAGCTGTTGCGGCAACGATCGCGGCCCTATTTGTTTTCCAATTCACTGCCCCCGGTCATCGCCGCAGCGGCCCAACGGGCCGTGGTCCTCGTGGCGCAAGGCGACCAATTACGGGCCAGGCTGCGCGAGAATGCGGCCTTCTTCCGCGCGCAACTCACCACCCTCGGATTCCGGCTCGTTCCCGGAGAGCATCCCATTATCCCGATCATGTTGGGCGATGCCTCACTTGCCACCAGGATGGCGGAGCGGCTGTTGGAGGAAGGGATCTATGTCGTGGGGTTCAGTTACCCGGTTGTGCCGGAAGGCCAGGCAAGAATTCGCGTCCAGATGTCGGCGGCCCACACACGGGAACAGCTTGAGCGAGCCAGCGCCGCCTTTGCCTCAGTCGGCCGGGAACTGGGCGTGATCCCGTAAAGCGTAAGGCGTGAAACGTGAGGCGTGAGAAGACGGCAAGAACGACGCGCTAGTTTCCGATCACCTTACGCCTCACCCCTTACCCCTCACGTCCCTACTCCCTGACTGCCTGGCCACGTTTCTGTAGATAGGCGTTGCGGACGGCCGTATAGAGATCCAACGTCGCTTCTTCGACTCCCTGGTACTTTTGGAGATTCCGCGACCGTTCATTGACGATCTCTCCCACGCGAGACCCAGTCTGGATGATGCTCGACGTCATGCGGTTCTTGTGGGCAATGACGGAGGGCACGTCGTCCACCTCGATGATCGGCACCACAAGCCAGTTGATCGGATTGAGAAACACATCGCCGACATATCCCGCAAAGTCCCGAACGGTGAAGGGAGGAAGGAACGGCACCACGAGATAGGGGCCTGGTTTGACGCCATAGAATCCAAGCGTCTGTCCCATGTCTTCTTCCGGCGTGACCAGATCGATTTTTGTCGCAAGATCGAAGAACCCGGCCAATCCCACCGTGCTATTGATCAGGAACCGTCCGACTTCAATGCCGGCGCCTTTGAGCTTGCCCTGAAACACATTGTTCAAAAATCGTGGAGCGAACCGGAGATTATAAAAAATGTTGCTGACACCGACTTGCACGACATCGGGCAAGATAAAGTCATATCCCTTTGCGACGGGCTTAAGCACATATCGATCGACCTTGAGGTTGAACGCGAAGACGTTGGCGTTCATTGGCTCCCAGGGATCGTACTCCTCACCGGCTCCCTCATCGGCCTTGGCAAAGGGATCAAGTAGATCGTCCGGTGGCGTCTCTGGCTGCGACGAAGGAGCCGGCACCGGAGTCTGGTCTGCGACTGGTCTCGCGTCGCTCAACCCCGGCGGCTGTGCCGTACCGGTTTTCCCTGCACAGCCAGTGGCGAGCATTACCGCAACGCCCAGCAGACAGAACGCTAGCAGACGAAAGGGAATCATCACCCCGGCCTCCTTAACCAGCATTGCTCATGAAGACGTCCGCTCTAACCGACGGCAAGCCACTCCTCTGAGTCGGCTCTCCGCTCAGCCGCCGCGCACTGTACCAAATGCCGAGCCAATCTCCAACCACTTCTTTATAACATCGCGGCGGGATGGGCGACACAGGCGGGACGAGCGAGACGGGCCACGCGAGGTGAGAGCCCACCCTATCCACGTCGCGCCGTTCTCGCATCTCTCATTCTTCTCGCGCGATCATCGGATGACGGTTCGAACGAACTCCACCCATCGCCGGAAATAGGCCGCTCCACCAACCTGGCAGGTGTTGTTGTCGGCTCCAGGAATGACCAACTCCGTAGGCGAGAGCTGCGGGAAGTGACCCATCAAGGGGACGACAGAAAACCGCTGGAGCCTCTCGATTCTTGCTCATCCGCAGCAATTCGGCTAGACTGAACGCCATGCCAAGAGTTCTGCATCCTCACATTGTCAGCGACTCTCATCTGTGTGGGGGGAGTCCACGTATTGAGGGATCACGAATTCCCGTGAGGACCATCGTCGTCTATGTTCTGCACCACGGTACAACTCCCGAAGCGTTGTTCGGTTACTATCCCCAACTGAGCCTCGCCGCTATCTACGACGCACTGTCTTATTACTACGATAATCGGGAAGAGATCGATGCGGAGATCGCTGCGAATGCCGCCCTCGAACCACCGGCTCCGTCTCTCGCCTAGCCTATTTCTGTAAACTCAGACCCTTAGATCGAGCATGCGGCTATACCTCGACGAAAACGTTCCAATACCCCTGGCTACCGCTCTAGCAGACCATGGGGTCGATTGTCTGACAACTCGAGATGCCGGAAACCGAGGCCACTCAGATGAGGAGCAACTCGCGTTTGCCACGCAGGAACAGCGAACTCTTGTTACCTTCAACTGCAAGGACTTCCTACCCCTTGCGACCCATTGGCAAGAAATCGGTCGATCGCATACCGGCATGATACTTTCCAAAGAACTTCCACTCCCGGAGTTGATCCGTCGGTTTCGCCACCTTGCGATTCGCTGCCGTGATCGCAATCTCAGGAACATAATCATCTGGCTGCCGGTTGTACGCTAGTCTGCTCTCCTTCTGAATACATTGCCGATACTTCTCACGCGCGTGAGAAGCGAATACGCCTCCGGTTTTGCCGGGCCTGTAGCCTCGTATCTGGCCGCACCTCCTTCGCCTCGTGACGAAGGCAATATCGGACAGGCTTCTAAGAAAAGTCTGACCCTCCGCTATGCTGTGAGGGCCTTTCGGATGAAGTCGCTGAGCCGTTGGAAATAGGCCGTGCCCCCAACCTGGTAGGTGTTGTTATGGTTGGCGCCTTCAATGACATAGAAGGATTTGGGAGGCTTGGCCGCCTCGAAGACCTGCCGGCCCAATTCGATGGGGATAATGTCGTCTTTGTCGCCGTGAATGATCAGCTTTGGGAGCGAGAGCTGCGGAAGACGATCGATCAATGCGAAGTCCGCCCCGAGCAACCAATGGACTGGCACCCCCCCGTAATGGAACTTGGCCACCGCGCCGATCGACGGGAACGCCGATTCGAGGATCAGCCCCGCAGCAGGCTTCTGCGCGGCAACTTCCCCGGCAACCGCCGCGCCGAGTGAGCGCCCGAATATGACGATGCGCTCAGAGCGAATCATTCTGGTTCGCGTCAGATAATCGTGCGCTCCCAGCGCATCCTGATAGAGCCCCTCTTCAGACGGCTTCCCCTGGCTCCGGCCATAACCGCGATAGTCGAACAGGAACACCGACAGTCCCAGGCGGTAGAGTTCGCGCAGATTTTCCAGCCGGTTGATGATATTCCC
>JANNXZ010000049.1:0-1692 GCA_031409835.1 Nitrospirota bacterium | reverse complement strand
CTGTCTGTCTCGTCTATTCGGTCTGTCTCGTATGTTTGGCTGAACGAAACTAACCAGACAGACCGACTTGTCTAAGACGTGCGCTCCGCGAAATTCTCGCGTACTACCAAAGTCTCCCGCCGCCGGCTGATCCTTTTCATTGAATTGCTGGTCCTGCGTTGTTACAATGCGCGCTCCTGATCAGCCTAACCCACGAATGATACCCACAGCTCCACAGAGCAAACCAATTCCCGAGACGCATCTCCAGCGGACCTTGACAGCCGTGATCAACGAGCTGCCGGTCGACGCGGCGCTTGCTGCCGTGTTCCACCGTGACCAAGGCCCGCTGGTCAGCCATGCCGCACGAGGTTTCACACCCCGTGATATTCAAGCCATTCTCAGAACACTGTCGGCCCCCGCCATCGCGGCATCGGCCCCTGCGAACGATCAAGACGGCGGGCGCACCATTCGCCTCCGTTTGATTACGCCGGGCACGAAGTCGTTGCTCGGAGTTTCCCTCCTACATCGGAACCGGACATACGGCTTTCTCGTCATCGGGCGAAAAGAGAGCGCCACGTTCGCGAAAAAAGAGAAGAGTTTGATGGAGCAGGCCAGCGACGAGATCACAAAAGCGTTGGATCGCGAGAGTCTGTTCGATATGAACGTCCTTCTCAGCCGCCCGTTTGTCACACATGAGCCGGTCCCTTCCGCGCCCTCTCCGGCGGAGCTATTCACAGCTCCGGAGTCGCAGCTCACACCGGAACTCCAAGACAAGATTATCGCCGCCTTGACAGATGCCAACCAATACGTCGCCTATGATCGCATCTGGGCCTGCCGCTACGATCCCCTCGCGGGCAATGTCGAAGTCCTGGGACTGGCCGGCGATCTCAAGAGCGAACAAAAGGATGGGAAGAAGGATTTGAAGCCGGGCCACCGCCTCACGCTCGATAGCTCAGCCTCCGGATGGGCGGTTCGCCATCGCAAGCCACGCGTGGATCATGATCTCGCCTCCACACAGGGGCGATTCCTCGATCATAAATATCTGTTCAAGGACCGGCTTCTTTCTTCGCTCGTCGTGCCGTTCTTCGTCCGGGGACAAGTGGGCGGGACCATCACCCTGGCTTCGAAAGAAGCCGGACGTTACCAACAGACAGATGCCCGCACGCTTGAGCCGACCATTGTGAAGATCGCGGACATTCTCCAGGCTCCGGCTCTGGTGCCGACCAGTCAGACCCCCACCGATGGACCCCCAGGAGCCCCTGGGGCAGCCATAGCCCCCAGTACCTCGGAGCCCACCATCAGAAAACAAGAGCGGCAGGCCGCGATCGGCGAGTTCAGCATGTTCCTGGCCACAGAAGTGCGTGAGCCGCTCGCGTCGATCCGCGCCCAATTGGAAGAAGTCACGGGTGAAGGCATTCTCGACTTCGACCCGCAGACGCGCGTCGAGAACGCGATGCGCGATTTGATCCGCATCGAAGCCATCCTGAACGAGATTTTGGACTTTGCCAAACCACTCGAACTGACGCGACGGCTCCTCCGCATCCCCGAAGTGCTCGAGAGCGCGCTCACCCTGATCACGACCGACCTCGAAGTCACCAGGATACAGGTGACCAAGGACTATGCGACGATGATCGCGCCGGTCCGCGGCGACGAAGCCAAACTCCAGCAAGTCTTTCTCAGTATTTTCAAGAACGCCTGTGAAGCGATGAACCC
>JANNXZ010000048.1:0-4790 GCA_031409835.1 Nitrospirota bacterium | reverse complement strand
GAATAATGCGGGCTAGTACGGTCACCTGCTACGAGAAGAGACGTGGGGTCAGGCATGACTATTGACTTGTTGAACATTGGAGGGGAGCCTGACCTTCCCCCAACTCCGTGGACACCGGGGTAAGCAACCGCCGTCCTCGCTTCGTACTCGGCCGGGGAGTGATAGCCACGGGTCGAGTGGCGGCGCTTCCGATTTTAGAACACCTTGATATATTCGAAGATGTCCTGTGTCGCGTCTTCACGGGTCGCGTAGTGCCGATGGTACACGAGCTCGCGCGTGAGTGTGCCGAAAAAACTTTCAACACAGGCATTGTCCCAGCAGTTACCTTTACGGCGCATGCTCGTGGTGATGCCGTGCTCGCCGAGCAGACGTTGGTACCTCGTGGCAGCATATGGAGGTGTCTATGAAATCAGGGGCGGGTCAGGATATCCCCTTTGGCCTAAGGACTCGTCCGATTGTTTCAATTCGTTGCCAACCTTCTTAGATGTCTCATTGTCTTCGATCTCCTTAACCACACTGGATACTTCCTGCTCAATTTTTGTCGACGTATTTTTCAATGTTGTGCTGGCTTGATCAACAACCCCGGCCAGGGCAACGTACGTCGAATCGATGCAGAACTGACGTTTCAGATTGTGCTAGGCGGAGAAGAAACGAAGTCAGTGCGGTGTCTAGTGCCCTGGCAGTGCTTGGTACCACCCATTGGCTTGAACCAATGATACAGAGCAGTCGAACAGCGCACTGAGGTTGGCTTCTGTGAGGACAGCACGTTTCTCACCATCCTGAAGAATCTTTCCCTGCTTCAAGAGGACGACACGCTCCACTTCCGGCGGAATCTCGTGAATGTGGTGCGTCACCAGCAACAGCGTCTTTCCCTTCTGCATATGCGCCCGCACCAGGTCCAGATAGTGAAACATCGCCGTCAGGTCGAGTCCGCTCGTCGGTTCGTCGAGCACGAGCGCCGTCGGCTCATGCACTAACGCGCGACCGAGGAGACATCGCCGCTGCTCGCCGGTCGACATCGCCCCAAACCGTCGATCGCTCAACGAACCTGCACCCATCTCCTCCAATATCTTGTCTGCCATGACGACCTGCGCGTAACTGAAATCTTGATGGCCATAGATCCCGATGCTGGCATAGAAACCGGACAGAATCACTTTCAGTCCAGTCACTTGGTCCATGTATTGATGTTGAAGATCATGGGACACCATCCCTAAACGCTTACGGACGTCCCACACATTCCACCGCTCTTCGCCGAACAACCGGATGCGTGTCGCGTCATTCGGGACCGGATGGACCTCACCCGCCAGCAACTTCAGGAAGGTCGATTTCCCGGCACCATTGGGACCAAGGATGGCGACATGCTCACCCTCTTGGAGAGACAACGAGAAGTCGGTGAAGACACAGGTGTCTCCCCGATAGATCGTCGCCTGCTCGATCTCGATTAATGGGCTACGCTTCATCCGGATCGGGATTGATCTTGGCACGGCCAGAAGACTTGGGAGAACGGGCAGTTTTCTTGGCTGAGGCAGGAATTTTCGGCGTGGGTGTTTTCACATCGGCGTTCTGTGCGCGGTGGAGCAAGGCGTGGTCCATCAGCACCAGCGCCATCATGGCTTCGGCAATCGGTGTGGCTCTGATTCCAACACAGGGATCGTGACGGCCGTTCGTTTCGACGGTCACCGGCTTGCCTTGCTTATCGATGGATCGGCGGGCCACACGGATACTCGACGTGGGCTTAATCCCGATCGTGACAACGATATCCTGGCCGGTTGAAATGCCACCGAGAATACCTCCGGCATGATTGGTCACAAAACCATCCGGAGTCAGCTCGTCTCCATGCTCGGACCCACGCTGTGTGACAGAGCTAAAACCCGATCCGATCTCGACCGCCTTCACCGCATTGATGCTCATCATGGCGGCGGCCAAATCGGAATCCAGCTTGGCATAGACCGGTGCGCCCCAGCCAACGGGAACATGCTCCGCGACCGTCGTGATCCTGGCGCCGACAGAGTCGCCGGCCTTGCGTAGTCCATCCATGAAGGACTCAAGCTTTGCCACTGATGCAGGATCAGCCACGAAAAACGGATTGGCACCCACGCCGTTCCAGGACTTGAACGGCACTTCATGCGGCCCGAGCTGGCTGAGGTAGCCACGGATCACGACACCATATTTCTCGTTGAGCCATTTCTTCGCGATCGCTGCTGCCGCCACTCGGACGGCTGTTTCACGCGCAGAGGCACGCCCACCTCCGCGATGGTCGCGAATGCCATACTTCTGCCAATAGGTATAGTCCGCGTGACCGGGCCGAAAGGTATCGATCAGATTGCCGTAATCCCTGCTGCGAGCATCTTCGTTTCGAATGAGCAACGCAATCGGGGTGCCGGTGGTCTTGCCTTCAAAGATACCGGAGAGGATTTCGACGGTATCGGATTCCTGCCGTTGAGTGACATGGCGGGAGGTGCCTGGCTTGCGCCGATCGAGGTCGTGCTGGATGTCATCGACGGAAAGGGCCAGACCTGGCGGACAGCCATCCACGACACAGCCAATCGCAGGCCCATGGCTCTCGCCGAATGACGTGATGGTGAAGATGTGACCGAACGAATTGCCTGCCATAATCAGACTCAGCTTCCTGCCCGAAGGCGCTGAAGCATGGCGTCCCACACCTCGCGTAGGCCCAAACTGTCGGCCCACTCGCCGATGTAGCGTTCGTCGATCTCACCCGCACTGATTTTCATGATGCCTGCAATATCGCGCAAGTGCTTTTCAGACCCTCCATCGCGATAATACTCCATCTTCTTGAGGATGACATCTTCGGGAGCGGCAAAGCGCGCTTCGTACGAATCAGCGGGGTGAATCAGCCGTGCCCTCTTGAACCGGCTCTGCTCAAACGGCGTTCCCTTCTGAATCATGACGTCGATCTTGAGTCCCGACGCCGGATGAATAATGTTGAACTGGCCCTTTCGAGTCAGCGCCTCCCGAATCGCCTCGTCGCTCAGATCGTATTCGTCAGCGGGAAATTGCGCCGCAAAGGGGGCCGCATGCGCTTCATCCAGATCGACCACGACGTCAATGTCGTTGGTCAACCGCGGTTCGCCATAGGCCATCGCCGCGACGGACCCCGTAATGAGATACGGAATCTTCAATCGCTCGAGCACCGCCACAAGCCGTTCCAGCAGGTCATGCAGCTCCATGCGACAGTCTCCCGGCCACCTCTCTCGCAACACGCTGGGAGTCCCAGTCAGGATGTGCACAGGTCAGGTGGGCTCGAAGCAGTCGCTCGGCGGATCGTCTCAGCGCAAATCCAATCGCGAGACGCTGGGCAGGGGTCTTGGTCCGAAACACCTCAGCCATACGGTCTTCCACGACTTCGATTTGTCCCGCATCCAGGCGAAAGGGTTGGGTCATTCGACCACATCCAGCTTGATATGCAATTCCTTTAATTGATCGACACTGACGGTTGACGGTGCATCGGTCAACGGACATTGTGCCCGTTGCGTTTTCGGGAACGCAATCACGTCGCGGATCGACTCCGTATCCCCCAATAACATAATGAGCCGATCGAGCCCGAAGGCAATGCCTCCATGAGGCGGCGCGCCATAGTCGAGTGCGTCGAGCAAGAACCCAAACTTCGCCTGCGCTTGCTCCTTGTTGATGCCGAGCAAATCGAGGATGCGCAGCTGGATGTCGCTCCGGTGGTTTCGGATACTTCCCCCTCCAATCTCGCTTCCGTTCAACACCATGTCATAGGCCTTCGCCCGCACTTTGAGCGGCTCTGAATCCAGGAATGCCACATCTTCGTCCATCGGCGCGGCAAATGGATTGTGCATAAAGATGTACCGCTTTTCTTCGGGCGAATAATCTAGCAAAGGGAACTCGACGACCCACAGTGGCTTCCAGGCCGTAGTATCGATCAACTTCAGCTCCTCACCCAGCAAGAGCCTGATGCGACCCAGCACGTCGTGAACCACAGAAGCCTTGTCGGCACCGAAGAGAACAAGATCGCCAGGTTCAGCCTTGGGAAGGGCCAATGCGAAAGCCTTCGCATCCAGGAACTTGGCAATCACGGACTCCAGTTGCCCCTCTGGGGTGATCTTCAGCCAGGCAAGGCCCTTCGCGCCAAAACCCTTAGCCATCTCACCGAGCGCATCGATCCTGCTTCGCGGCGTGGCCGCTCCGCCTTTCACGATCAAGGCCTTTACGATCCCACCCTTGGTTGCCGCCTCCTTGAATACCTTGAACTCACTCGCCGCGGCAAAGGCAGTGACATCGTACAGCGGCATGTCGAAACGTAGATCCGGCTTATCCGACCCGTAACGGCCCATGGCTTCGGCATACGTCATGCGTGGAAATGGAGTCGGCAGTTGGACGCCGCCTGCGTCGCGAAATACCGTGACGATCATCTGCTCCATCAAACTCATGACCTGTTCACGATCCGCAAAGGATAGTTCCGCATCGATCTGTGTGAATTCAGGCTGCCGGTCATTGCGCAAATCTTCGTCGCGGAAACAGCGCGCGATCTGGTAGTAGCGATCGACCCCGCTGACCATGAGTACCTGCTTGAAGAGCTGCGGCGACTGCGGCAACGCATAGAATTGGCCGGGGTTCACTCGGCTGGGCACCAAATAGTCCCGCGCGCCTTCCGGCGTGCTCTTGGTCAAAATCGGCGTTTCCACTTCGAGAAAGCATTCTGCGTTCAGAAATCCACGAACGGCCTGCATAATGTCATGCCGGATCGTTAACAGCCGTTGCATCTTTGGACGCCGAAGATCCAGGTAGCGATATTTCAGCCG
>JANNXZ010000047.1:0-2259 GCA_031409835.1 Nitrospirota bacterium | reverse complement strand
CATCAAGTTTTTCACAATCTCTACTCCGACATGTCGTGCGGTCTGAAATCCGAACGTCGGAATGCCGTGCGGAAGATCCAGATCGTTATCGATCGTCTTCGGCACATGCACGACGTGAAGACGACCCGCCGCCTTTTCTTCTAACTTGAGCGCGGAATAGGCCGTGTCGTCACCGCCGATCGTTATCAGCCTGGTGACGCCCAGCCGAACCAAGGTCGACAGAACATGTTCGAGCGATTCCGGTTTTTTCGTGGGATTCGCCCGCGACGTGCCGAGCGACGAGCCGCCTCGGAAATGGATGCGACTCACTTCCTCGGTCAAAAGAGGGGTTACGTGACTCTGGCTCCCTTCCATCAACCACTTGAACCCGTCGAGGATGCCGATCACATCGCAACCACCCACTATGCTCCGGATCGTGGCGGCACTGATGACGCTGTTGATGCCGGGGGCAGGCCCACCCCCGACTAAGATACCGACGATCGTGCGAGAAGAATTCATGATGTGAGGACCCCTCTGACACTATTCCGAGTTTCTCAAATATACCGACCAATAGACCAACGCGACGAGGATGGTCCCACCGAGGACGTTGCCGATCGTCACCAGCGCGAGATTGCCGACCGCATCAACGACTGAGAGTGGCGTGGAGGTTCCCACAGCAAGGGCTATGCCGATCGGGAGAAAATACATGTTGGCGACGGAATGTTCAAACCCGCAGGCGACAAACCCGGTGATCGGGAAGACGATGGCGAGAATCTTATCGGTCACACTTCGCGCGCCCATGCACAACCAGACGGCCAGACAGACCAGCACGTTGCAGAGGATGCCACGGGCCACCGCCGAGACCGGATCAAGCGCGATCTTACTGCGCGCAATCTGGACCATCATCTCTCCGACAGCGCCATCGCCCATGTTCTGTATGCCGGCCAGCCATACTAAGACCGCTGTTCCAACTGCTCCAATCAGGTTACCGAGATAGACCCATCCCCAGTTCCTCATGACTTGTTGCGTCGTCACCCGACCGGAAGCCCAAGCCATGGCAATCAGGTTATTGCCGGTGAAGAGTTCCGCTCCGCCCACCACCACCAGAATGAGCCCCAAACTGAACGTGATCCCGCCCGCCAAGCGCATGAGTCCAAAGGCCAGCGATTGACCGGTGGCGCCTCTGGTCATCGTGACTGTAAAGAACAACGCGCCCAGCGCAATAAAGGCCCCAGCCAAGACGGCCAGGGCGAACATGGTCAGAACCGGCATCGCAGCTTTTGTGACGCCGACTTCACGCACCCGCATGGCGATCTGTGCGGGAGCGTAGGCATCGAGCAGACTGTTGGTCGTGTTCTGTTCCATCTCTTGTTACAGAATCAGTTGGCGTCGCATATGCCGCAGTTCCGCTTCATCTTCTGGATCGAGTTCATCCCGCTCAATCGGTTCCACGCGCACGGCAGACACCTTGTACTCCGGGCACTTGGAGCTTTCATCCGCACTCGACGA
Source organism: Nitrospirota bacterium (assembly GCA_031409835.1). Classification (GTDB taxonomy): domain Bacteria; phylum Nitrospirota; class Nitrospiria; order Nitrospirales; family Nitrospiraceae; genus Palsa-1315. Next base: position 771 of record JANNXZ010000047.1, on the reverse strand, counting down.
GAGCAATTCATTCACCGTTGAGGCAGGGAAGTGAAAGCTGGTGAAGAGATGCCCTGGCAACACGCGTTCACTCCCCACAACTGGGAGCAGGGCGTCGCCACGAGCACTCACCAATCGAACGACCTCACTGTCACGCAGATGCAGCCCCTCCATATCGTCCGGATGCATTTCCAGCACGTCTGTATCGACCAATTCGAGAATGTCCGTCCGCCTGGTTTGGGCTCCGCAGTTGTAATGTTGGAGAATGCGTCCCGTGGTCAGTACGAATGGATACTCCTTGCTCGCAGCTTCTCCAGGTGGCAAGTAATCGACGCCGACAAAATGCGCCTTCCCCTTTGGAAATGTCTCCTGGTGCATCAGGGATGTGCCTTCGTGCATGGCGGTCGGCACCGGCCACTGTAAACCGGCAGGCTGATCGAGCCGATCGTAGGACACACCGGCGAACATCGGCGTGAGTCTCGCAATCTCGTCCATGATCTCCGAGGGATGCCGATAGGTCATGGGATAGCCCATCCGATTTGAGACCTCGCAGACCACGCGCCAATCCGGAAGAATCCCGTGATGCGGCTCCACCGCTTTCCTGATCCGCTGAATACGCCGTTCAAGATTGGTAAAGGTGCCATCCTTTTCTAGAAACGATGCGCCGGGCAATACTAAATGTGCAAACTTCGTGGTCTCGTTGAGAAACAGATCCTGTACGACCAGAAACTCCACCTGCTTCAACGCTTCGTGCACTTTCTTCAAATTCGGGTCGGTCTGCGCGACGTCATA
>JANNXZ010000046.1:0-1988 GCA_031409835.1 Nitrospirota bacterium | reverse complement strand
GCCTGGGCCACCGCCTTGGCATCCTCAATCGCGCCGGGAACTTTCGGAGCCAGAAGATAGTTCTCCACCCCGATGACAATAGCCCATGACTTGTAATACAACCCTTCCGGTTTCCCCATTTGGGCGGACGCCGACGGCAGACAGACCGCCGCTACCAGCGAGTAGACAAGAACCGCGAGAAGGAAGGGCCGCGATTGTCGGAGAATGATCTGCAACATCAATTGGACTGCTCTCATCGTATGACCTGCACCAAATTTACCCTACTCTCGCCTTTGCGCGACTGTCAAGAAACGACAGACCGAGGTCCGGAGTAGCCGAATGGCCACAGCGTGCCCCTGCATGCCACCTCTCCCGTACTAAGGTATGGTTGAGTTCCCCCCGCCCCTCCAGCATAATGACAAAGTTTTACTTTGTGCCTCGACCTGAAGGAATCATCGCACTATGTCAGAGAAGATCGAGACCCTCCTCAAGGAAAGCCGCGTATATCACCCAACCGCTCAGACCAAAGCCGCTGCCTATATCCAAGACTATGAGAGCGCCTACAAGAAATCGATTGCCGACCCTGAAGGCTTCTGGAGCGGCGTCGCCAAGGAGCTTGAGTGGTTCTCCCCCTGGACCAAGGTTCTCGAATGGAATTACCCCTGGGCCAAGTGGTTTGTCGGCGCCACCTGCAACATCACCTATAACTGCCTGGACCGTCATGTCAAAACTTGGCGCAGGAACAAAGTCGCCGTTATCTGGGTAGGCGAGAACGACCAAGAACGGGTCATCACTTACGGTGAGCTGTACCGTCAGGTCAATCGTTGCGCAAATGCGCTCAAAAAACTCGGGATCAAAAAAGGCGACCGAGTCACGATCTACCTTCCGAAAGTTCCTGAACAGATCGTCGCCATGCTCGCCTGCGCGCGCATCGGCGCCATTCATAGTGTGGTCTATTCAGGATTCAGCGCCCCGGCCCTTGCGAACCGCATTCAGGATGCCGAGTCCACACTCGTCATTACAGCCGATGTCGGGTTCGACAGGGGAAAGGTCATCAACCTCAAGCCAGTGGTCGACCAAGCCGTCGCCAATTCCCCCACCGTCGAACATGTCGTCGTCTTACGGCGTCAAACTCCTGAGGTAGCCCTATCAACGCCGAAAGAAATCGATTGGCACGACTGGCTGAAGAATGAAAAAGCGGTCTGCGAGGCCGAGCCTCTCGATGCAGAACATCCGTTGTATATCCTCTATACGTCCGGCACGACGGGCAAACCCAAAGGCGTAGTCCATGTCCACGGCGGCTACATGGTCGGGACCTACATCACCACGAAATATGTCTTCGATCTCAAAGATGACGATGTCTACTTCTGTGTCGCCGACCCAGGCTGGGTTACTGGCCACAGTTACATTGTGTATGGCCCCCTCCTCAACGGCGCCACCATCCTCACCGCTGAAGGCAAGCCGGACTATCCGAACCCGGGCCGCTGGTGGGACTTGATCGAACGCTACGGGGTCTCGATTTTCTATACGACCCCCACCGCCATTCGCCTGCTCATGCGCTACGGAGAAGACTGGCCCAAAAAATACGACCTCTCTACCCTCCGCATCCTGGGCAGCGTGGGCGAACCGATCAATCCGGAAGCCTGGGAATGGTTCCATCGCGCGGCCGGTGGGGACAAACCGATCATGGACACCTGGTGGCAGACCGAAACGGGGTCAATCCTGATTACCCCTCTGCCCTCCGTGCCCTTGAAGCCAGGCTCCGCCACCAGACCATTTCTTGGCATCGAAGCCGATGTCGTGGACAAGGAAGGCAACAGTCTCCCGGCCAACGCCGGAGGCCTTGCCGTCATCAGAAAGCCATGGCCTTCAATGATGCGAACTATCTACAAAGATCCGGAACGCTACAAAACCTATTGGAACACGATCCCGAACTGCTACACCGCCGGCGATATCTGCCACAAAGATGAGGACGGCTACATGTGGTTCATGGGCCGCGCCGATGACGT
>JANNXZ010000045.1:0-11384 GCA_031409835.1 Nitrospirota bacterium | reverse complement strand
GAAAAAGATGCCGAAGGAAATGGAGAGGCCATCGTTTCTTCAAACGAAGGATGGGAGTCGATGCTCCCACAGTCGGATGATCCGTCGACACGTGGAAAAGAAATTCCTGTGTTACCCAACCGATAACCATTCATCCCCCGTCTATCCATATTCCCTTCAACGTGTACGTTGAGATATAGGAAGAAGCCCCGCTATAATGCGCGCAGGGCGCCGTACCCAAGTGGTTAAGGGAGCAGTCTGCAAAACTGCGATGCAGCGGTTCGACCCCGCTCGGCGCCTCCACACCGCACTTCGTGCATGATCTGTCTGGTTCATCTGGTTTTTCCAGAGAAACAAAACAAACCAGATCAACCATCCCGTTACCCTACCAGTCGCCTGCCGTTCCCTCTGGGCATGTGCGCGCTTTGGGGAGAAGTTGATAGGACGTCGCTTCTTCCTTCAGATCCGGCTCGTCAGAGCGGAGCATCGTCACCTCAATTTTTTCATTCGCGAAGGTTTCATCGCCGGTTCGCAGGACTGTCTCCCGGTTCAGAATCTGCATGGCGTTGAGGCGCGAGATTTTGAGTGGAAAGGTCTCGAACTGGTCCGCTGACAGGAAGGGCACCTGGACAGTTACCCGACCATGTTCCTCATAGACAAATCGACGCACGGCCTCGTCGAGGGGAGTCTTCAGGCTGAGAACCGCTGAGGCCATTGGTGGAAGGGATGCAATAGACACCACATACAACTGAGGAGCATCAGGCGCCGTCGTTTCCCATGCCCCCGTGGCGTTCACGTTCGGGGTCGTAAAGAGCGTGGTGGTGGGGCGCACGAGAGGCGACTTGAAGGCCATACGGAACTTCGTGATGTTCTGGTCCGTCATATTTTCCAGGAGAAATTTGCTCACAACCCAGGACTGTGGATCACGTGTCTTGGCGCGGCCCTTCGGCAAGGCTTGGTCGACTCGCCGGAGACTGCAATCGGACACCAGGTTCCGATTTTCATAAAAATAGGTCTTGGTATTCCCCTCCAGTTGGAAGGCACGTTCGTACGTATAGAAGGCGACGCCGACATGGAGTGGGGTTGGCTTGAGCCAGGACACGACCAACGGAACGAGAAACATGACCAACGCGACTAAAAAACTAACGATGACAACCTTGTTGAGGCGACTTTGCCGCTTAAACCACCGCCACCATTCCCTCAGAAGGTTCATGCCCGTTCACTCATAGAGAATCTCAATCGAGTGTTTTGCCAATCGCCGCACGTCATTTCCGTTAACTTCATTGATGGCTGTCAGGGCAGCGCAAAGTCAAGCAACGATCATCGGTCACAGTGAAGCGTCGTTCGTGAGTCTTGAGTGCGACAGGCGAGACACGAAGTTCGACGCTCTGGGTTCGATGTTCCGAAAGTCTCGAACGTCAGTCCTCGAACCGTCGCCCGTTCCGCGTTTTTCGCCAGTTTCGTTCCTCACGCTTGTTGCGCGGAGGGGGGGCGACGAACCTACATGAAAAATACGGGCTAGCATGAAGGATGAAAGAAAATTGACGGATGGCGAGACTGGGTGCTAGAATCCCCAGCGATTACAACCTGCTAGTTCGGTGGCCGGACTGCTGCCGTTACCAATACAGACTGAAAAGAAGGAGAGAGGAATGGCCGTTCCGATTTCCCAGATGGCGACTGTCACGAAGTACGTGCTCACCCAGAAGCTGAGGGGGGTGAAGCGGTATCCGCTCGTGTTGATGTTGGAGCCCCTCTTCCGCTGCAATTTGGCCTGTGCCGGCTGCGGAAAGATTCAATACCCGGATCATGTGCTGGATAAACGGCTCACGGTCGAACAGTGCTTGGCCGCGGCGATGGAATGCGGCGCCCCGATCGTCAGCATTCCCGGCGGGGAACCGATGATCCATCCCGAGATGCCGGCGATTGTCCGCGGGCTGGTTGAGCAGGAGCGGTATATCTATCTCTGCACCAATGCGATTTTGATGGAGCGAAAGCTCGACGAGTATCAGCCCTCGAAGTTTCTTACGTTTAGCGTCCATATGGACGGCCTGAAAGACGAGCACGACTTGGCGGTTTGCCGCGACGGAGTCTATGACGTGGCGGTGAAGGCGATCAAGGCGGCGCTGAAGCGGGGGCACCGGGTCACGACCAATACGACCCTCTTCGACGATGCTAATCCAGAGCGTGTGCGGAAGTTTTTCGATGCGATGATGGATCTCGGAGTCGAAGGCATGATGATTTCGCCTGGGTACAGCTATCAGAAGGCGCCAGATCAACAGCATTTTCTGAAGCGAGAGCGTACAAAGGAATTGTTCTCCCGTATTTTGGGGAGCCCCAAGAAGACGTGGCAGTTTAATCAGTCGCCGCTATTCTTGGATTTCTTGATGGGGCGGCGGGAGTATGAGTGCACCCCCTGGGGCAATCCGACCTATAACGTGTTCGGGTGGCAGAAGCCCTGCTATTTACTCCAAGAGGGTTATGCGAAGACGTTTCGTGAACTGATGGACAGTACAGAGTGGGACCATTATGGTACTGGGCGAAACGAGAAATGCGCCGATTGCATGGTCCATTGTGGCTATGAACCGTCTGCCGTCGAAGATACATTCGGCACGCTGTCTGGGTTTGGCCGAACCGTCAAGTTGACGATGCTCCCGACCTCGCGCTAAACAGGTCATCAGTCAATAGTCATTGGTCAGGCGCACCAGCGAAAATTCGTAGTAATGGCCACACAATTGACTGTTGACCGATGACCAGTGACCTGCTTCCATGACCGACACCAAGAACCATAGTGCTGCCGGAATAGCCGGATCGCCCGAAGGCCGTGTCTTTCAGCCGGCTTCGCTTGCTGAGCTTGCAGAAGCGGTGGAGCTGGCGTTCGATTATCGCGGCGATGTGACGGTGTCATTGAAGTCCGGCGAATCCCTCAGCGGATATCTGTTCAATCGTCAGGTCAGCGGGTCCGATTCCTATCTTGAGGTGTTCCCTTCCGACAGTGCTGAGGCGCGGCATATTCGTTATGACCAGATTGCCGCCATTGCCTTCACCGGTGAGGATACGGCCACGGGAAAATCTTGGGAGACCTGGATCGCCAAGAAAGATTCGGAACGGCGAGCCGAAGTGGAACGTATCGCAGCTGAGGCAAAAACACGAGGAATTCTGTAAGGTCTCCACCTGCCAATCGCATCTCTTTTCCCCTTTTCCCCCTGCACAACCGCGTCGAGCGCAGTACTCTCCAAGTCTTTGAAAATGCGCCCGTCTCTCTGTCCATTTGGGTGGTAGTTCGTTGACAACTGGTAGGGGCTATGTTAAAAATTGCCCCTTAAAATTGGCCGTTATTGGGAGCGATCACACGGTTGATTGTGTGAGAGGGATACGAGCGCTCGGCAACGGAAAAAGGCGAAGTCCGGAGCACGTGAAGCGCAGACAGATCGCACAAAGTCAGTCAGGATGGCGTGTATGGATCCTGGCTATTGCCATCTTGGGCGGTTTCCCCTCGGTTGTGTTTGCGACGCATGAAGCCGACCACCGGTTTACAGTCGCAGGGTATGTCTGTGGGGCAGATGGGAAAAGCAGCGCAAATGTAGACGTGCTCGTCAAGGACACAAAGATCTCCTACGGGCAGATCGTCAAGACTGATGGAGACGGACATTATAAGGCGTCGTTTCATCTTCATAACGATAATCTTGGCGATCCGCTGCTAATTGAAGCCAACGGGCAGCAGCAACAACAGAAAGTCTCGTTCGACCCAAAGGATCTGGAAGCTGAGCGAATCATTCAGGTCAATTTTGGGACCGGCTGTATACAGAATCGGGACAGTGTTCCCCTCTGGGTCTATCTAGGGGCAGGAGCTGTGGCGGTGGCAGCCGGTGGGTTCATCGGGTTCAAACTGATTCGTTCGTGGCGGAAGCAGGAACAGAAACGAGGAAAATCTCAGGGGAAGCGGAAGAAATAATTGAAGCGGTCCATGGGGCTGGTGTGCACCTCGCTGGATCGGTTACTCGAAGTGGCGGGGGGGGAATGCGCGTGGGGTCACGGTCTTTATCAGAATCAGCGCTTTTACCGGGGATATACCCCACGGTGAAAGCGCTTTTCATTTGAGGAGTAGGAGTTACGCGTCATTGATGGGGTTGAAAAATAAGGAGTGTGTGAAAGTGATGAAGCAGACGAAAGTTTCGCGATTAGCGATGGTGTTGGGGATGGGGCTCTTCATGGTGGCATGCGGAGGAGAGGGAGGGCAGGCACCGATCGTTGCGCCGCCTCAAGCTCCTGCCGAGTGGGCCGATAAGCACATGCCGGCTGATTGGTGGGCCAATGCGGCCAAGATGGACGAAGGACGGAAGCTTTATATTGGCCAAACAAATCCTGATGTGGATTGTGCCAGCTGTCATGGCAAAGACGGCAAGCCGGTCAAGGCGGGTGCCCGTGACTTCCGCGTCGGCGAACGGATGCAGCTCTACTCTGATTCCGTGTGGGCATGGCGGATTGCCGATGGAGTTCCCAATACGAAGATGAAGGGGTGGAAGAGCAAGCTGTCGGACGAAGATGTCTGGAAGCTCGTGTTGTTTGAGGCGAGCTTCGGAATGCCTGGGAAGGGGTGGGACGTCGAAAAGAAGGCGTGGGTCGATTTGGCGAGCGTCTCTGCAGCTCCAGCTGCTCCGGCACCAGCAGGCAAGTAATCGGGTTCATGCTAGGGGCTTGTGCAATAGTCACCCAAGAAACCCTTCTTGCGCTGAGTTTCAGAGTGGCCCATCGGTATGTGTGCATAATATTGGGCTAGGATGCCATGCGATTCCTGAACGAACGGTTCGCTTTTACGGTCATGACCGGATCTCCTCATTGTCCCCGTCAGCTCTTGTCGCGGAGCCATCGTACAGTTCACGGTGACATGACGCGATGTTTGTCGATGCATAGCCCCTGCCGCCCAAGGTCTCTGGCTACAAGGAGTGAGTGGAGTGAAGAGCGGGTACTGCGGGACCGGAGAAGAGAAGAAGCCTTGGCCGTCTATCGGTGAGCCGGCTGTTATGGAAGAGAATGGATGATGCAGATTACTCTCAGTCGGACAGCCTCCTAGCCAAGACAGGCGTCGAAATATGATGAACATGTGGCAGCGTAGTCTGGTGGCGGTCTGTGCGTTTCTGGTGTTGCTCGGAGGCGTGGCCTATGCCCAAGTTCCTGGCGCGACTTCGGTAGAGTTTTCCTATACAGGGAACCGGACCGCAGTATGGATCGTCGCTCAGCTTCACACGCTGTTTGGGGCATTCATTCTCGGCGCCCCAATCTTTATCGTGATCTCAGAATGGCTGGGGTTTCGGAAGCAAGACCTTCGGTACGATCGCCTGGCTAAAGAGCTGACAAAAGTGACCGTCATACTCTTCAGCATGACGGCCGTCACCGGTGCCTTGTTCATTTTCGTGCTCCTCGCTGCGTACCCGCAGTTCACCGCATGGTTCATTAATCAATTCTATCTCGTCTTCGCGGTGATCTACCCGTCGCTGTTCATTGGCGGGACCATCGTGCTGTACATGTATTTCTACATGTGGGACGCCTGGAAGGGTGAGAAGAAGGGGCGTCATATCGCCCTCGGTGTGCTCTTGAATCTCATCTGTATGCTCACGATGTTCATCATCAACGGCCCGACGTCGTTCATGAATACGCCGCCGAAGGCTGAGGGTATCTCGCCGCAAGATTTTCTCGAAGCTGCGAGCTTATGGGACAAGATCGCCAACGTGACCTGGCTTCCGCTCAGCCTTCACCGGATTGATGGGAATCTGGCGTTCGGAGGATTTGTGACGGGCATGATCGCCGCCTACATGTATATGGGGGCGAAAAATCAAGAAGAACGGGCGTACTACGATTGGATGGGCTTTGTCGGAAATCTGGTCGGTGTGGGTGCGATGTTGTTTCAGCCCTTCACAGGATTACTGTACGCGTACCAGATGTGCGATTACGATTTTTCGTTCTGTCCATATATGATGGCTGACCAGCTCTCGATGTTTTTCGAAATGCAGGGAGCGATGGTCGGACTCATGTTCTTGGCCAGTAACTATTATGTCTGGCTCAGCTTGAAACGCATTGAAGGGGTCGAAAAGGTCCGGATGACGATCCTGGCTCCCATCGTGATGGTGGCGTTCCCTTTTGTCATGATGGTGGTGATGAATTACTATTGGATTCCCGACCCGATGTCGTTGGCATTTCTCCTTCCGTTGGCTCTGGCGCCATTCATTCTGGGCCGGTTCATTCCGTATACGGTGTCTGCGCGGACTGTGATTAAAATCGGCTTCTTGATGGTCATCGTGGGCGATGCCATCTGGGTGACCCCTCACGGATTCGTGGCCACCGGCGCCAAGATGGTGGCGGAGTTAGAACTGCCGGAGGCGTGGAGCTTCCTGTATGGGATGCCGGCCAAACTTTCTGCGGTATTCACGTTGGTGTTTGTCACGGTCGTCAACTATGTCTTGTATCACCGGGCCATCAAGCAAGGCACGATTATCTGGGGAAAAATCGATTTCGCCTCCCAGTTCGTGCTGATCTTTCTGGCCTTCACCTCAATTTGGATGATGGGTTTGATGGGCGCCGTCCGTTCGCTGGTGCGGAAGTACTTCCACACCTACAGTGTGATGCCCGACTTCACCGCGGAGTCCTTCACGCCGACGCTGTCGTATTCTGCCTGGTGGATTACAGGAATTTCGGCCGTCTTTTTCATCGTGGTGAGTTTCGCTGTGATCGTGGCCCTTCGGCCTTCCGACTCGAAGGGGCGCGTATCGGAAGATAGTCCTGTTCCCGCCAGGGCCAAGTAGCCTGGGCGCAGAACGCCGGCTAAAGAAAAAGAGTCTGCATGGGAAGTGTCATGAAGAAGCTGTTGATCGGCCTGGCTGTGGGTGGCGCACTGGTCGGTCTCACGAGGTGGCTGGAGTTTCCATTTGTTTTCCAGATGATGTTCTTCGCCCAGGCGATGTTCGGGGCCGCCGTCTTCATGTTGCTGGACGCGCCGGCAGTCAGAGCCATGAGCGGGGCGAAGTCCGTGATCGCGATCGTGGGGTTTTACGTCGTGCTATGCATGGTGGTTGTGTCTGGCGCCTCGATGTGGCCGCAATTCGATCCCGAAGATGAAAAGAACAAGATCGCCAAGATCCTCGAGCCGAAGCGGAAAGCCACGGAGCAGGGAAAGGCCGAGGAGCTCATTGCGCGCGTGAAGGCGCTCGACGAGCAGGTGAAGGTGTTAGAGGTGCGCTTGAAGGCATTGGGCGCTGGTCAGGTCACAACAGAGCCTGTCGCTGTCGCTCCTTCCTCGTCAGCGACGAAAGCGGCATCGGTAGACTTCATGCGGCTGGGCGAAGAGCAGTGGCAGCTGCAAGAATGTTATAACTGCCATAAGCTGAAGGGTGAGGGGGGGAAGAAGCGTGGTCCGGAGTTGGACAACATCGGCTCGTATCTCACCGTTGCCGAGATCAAGCAGAAAATTATGGACCCCAAGAGCTTTATGGCCGAGGGATTTGAGAAGGACTGGGAGAAGGGCAAGATGCCGGACAAGTTTAAGGACGTGATGGAGGACAGCGACATCACGGCGCTCGCCTCCTGGTTGAGCACATTTAAAAATACATCCGTGAACACGCCAAAGCCGATTAAGAAGAAGTAGCATGCAGCCTCAACTGAAGTCGAAAGTCCGCTGTGCGGATCGAGAAATCGGGGAGGTGTCCAAGGTCATCATGGACCCGCTGTCCCATGAGGTCAGCCATCTCGTCGTGTCGATGAACGGCACGGGCGAACGGCAGGTACCCATGGGTACGGTGCAGACTGTGTCAGAGGATCTGGTGCAGCTGCGGTCGTCCTCGTCCGAAGTTCTGGACTTGCCGCTCTTCAAGCGTGACGACTATGTCACGCTGCATGAAGTGGAAATCCCGGGCCTTGAAAGGCATATTCATGTCACGCCGGGCGAGGTGCTGGTCCCGTTCCCTGAGTTGGAGCGGAATGTCAAACGGCGGACGTTTTTCGCGAAGTTGACCTACGTGATGGGGTTGTTTATCGGATTGCCGCTGGTCTTTCCTGTGCTGAAGTTCTTGATGAAGCCGATGTACGCGCCGATGGACAACAGATGGCTGAAGATCGGGAACATTGGGAAGGTGAAGTTGGCTGACACGGGGACGCAATTCCAATACAGACGCATGATCAAAGAAGCCTATTTGCCGGAAGCTGAGGTCGAGAAGAATGTGTGGCTCATCAAGGCATCTCCAGTCGTACTGGAAAAAGTGTATCAAGGGAAAGATATGGAATTTCTTGGTGACGACAGGAAAGTCATGTGGACCAATAAGAAGGATATTCCCTACCTTGCATTTTCCGGTAAATGTCCCCACCTCGGGTGCGCGTATAAATGGCGGAAACACAAGGTGCTCGGGCAAGTGTTTCTCTGCCCCTGCCACTTGAGCATCTACGATGCGTCCGGTCAGGTGTTGGATGGCCCTGCTCCGCGTCCTCTCGACTTGCTGCCGATTCAGGTGTCCGCGAGCGGCGAGGTGCAAATTATCGATATGGAATTTAAGGCCGGGACGAAGTCTCAAACGCGGATTGTGTAGATGAGCGACACCCCATCTGCCGGCACGCAGACCACCGTCGCCGAAAAAGTCTTCGCCTTTGTCGATGAGCGAGTCGGTCTGAAGCTGCTTGCCGCGAAGATGCTCAATGAGGCGGTTCCCGGCGGCTCTCGTTGGGCCTACGTCTTCGGGTCGATTCTCTTATTTATCTTCATCATGCAGGCGTTCACGGGCGTGCTGTTGATGTTTTACTACGTGCCCACGGCAGACCATGCCTACGCCAGTACCCAATACATCCTTCACGAAATTGACTACGGCTGGTTCCTGCTGAGTTACCATTTTTGGGGTTCTTCAGCCATGGTGGTCTGCGTCTTTGCGCATATGTCCCAAGTGTTTCTCTGGGGCGCGTATAAGAAACCGCGTGAACTTATCTGGTTGGTCGGGTTGGCGCTGTTCGCTCTTGTACTGGGGTTTGGCTTTACGGGCTATTTGCTTCCGTGGGACCAGCGAGCCTATTGGGCCACGACGGTCGGCGTCGAGATCATAGATAAGATACCGGTACTTGGAGACTTTTTTGCGCGGTTTCTTAAAGGCGGTCCGATCCCTGGACAGATGACCTTGAGCCGGTTCTTCGTCATACACGTCATGGTGCTCCCTGCGGCGTTGATTGGGTTGGCCGGGCTGCACCTTTTTCTCTTTCGATGCGCGGGTCCAGCTGGTCCATTCCGGGGTACGCCGACCGAGCTGAAGGCGAAGACCGACTATTTTTTCCCACGGCAGATTTGGAAGGACGTGGTCGGGATGGCGGTGGTCTTTGCCTGCATCAGCGCGCTGGCCTTCTGGGAGCCGGTGGTCTTGTTGGACGAGGCGACGCCTGACCCGGGCGATTATCATCCGGAACCGGAATGGTATTTCTTGTTCATTTTCCAACATCTTCGATTAAAGATGTTTTCCGGCGAGTTTGGGCAGTTCCTCGGTTCGATCGCGCTTCCCGGCGCCCTCGGGGTCATGCTGATGTTGTTACCGTTCTTCGACCGCAACCCAGAGCGGAATATTTTCAAGCGCCCGTTTGCTCTGATAGGGTGGGTGGTGCTCACGGCGTCGATTCTCCTGTTCACGGTTTCTGCCATTATCAATCGATCGTTTTTGGATTAGCAGGATGCTAAAAAAGTCTGCCAGCACAAGAAGATCGTTGTTTGGTTTGTCTGGTCCGTCTGGTTTGTTTGGTTGAAGGAAACTAACCAGATGAACCAAATCAACCAGATACACAAAACAAACCAGATGAAGCGTCGTTCGTTTCCGGATTCATCCGGACGTTTCACGTTTCACGTTTCACGTTTCACGAACGACAAGTCTGGCCTTTTTGAGTATCCTGCTGGCGTTCAGCGTTGGGTATTCGCATGAACGATCACATGTCCCCCACAAAGCTTGGATTCGGTATTCTCTGGCCTGCTTTCTGGACAGGCTTGCCGTTCAAATTGGCCATCGCCGTACTCTTTCTGGCATTCGGAATCGTGCATTTTGAAAACAGAATCGGGTTTGCCTTCTTGATGATCCTGGCGAGTCCGGTCACGGTGTTCGCGCTTCCAACGATCACCATGGGGTTGGATTCGCACATCGGTGAAGGTGTTGGTATCGTGTTGCTGTTTTTGCTGGCGATTCCGATCGACATCTGGGCGCTCAGGGTCGCGGGTCGAACATTTTTCCTCGAACGGTTACGGCGCGAGCCGCCAAGTTGGTTGGGGCCGACGCTCTGGTGGAAGTGCACATTGGTTGGCGCCATCTATGTGCCGATCCTCTGGGCGGTTCAGAGCGCGATCACTGAAAGCGCGATTTCTGCCGCCCATGCGATATTTGAGAGAGATCTTCTGAAGGGGGTGCCTGTGGCGGAGCGGATCAGTATTGACCTGACCCTTTGGGCCACAATAGCCACGGTGTCGCTGCTCTTGCTGTTTGTTATCGGTTTCTCGCTCGTGGGACGGGTGATCCGAGGGACGGCGGAGTCGGCAGGTCATGCGACGGAGAATTATCAAGGGCTGATTACTCGCTGGGATTTGATGCGAGTGCCGGCGGATCAGGGTATTACGCTGGCAGCATTATCTGGCGTGGCGGTGGTGTTGTCGCTCCTGTTCTGGTCGGCTCTCCCGGTGTATACCCCGCACCCGCATGCGTGTTGCGAGAAGATTGAAGAGGGTCACGCGCCGGCATTCAGACCTCTTGAGACCCTGAATAAAAACGAAAAAATGATCGCGCATCTTGCGGCGCAGGTCGAAATGCTGGTAGAACAGCGTGCGAAATCCGAACTGGAAAAAGCGAGGGGCAAGGAAAAAGGCAAGGCAGGTACAAAATCCATGACATTGCAGGACGTGTCTGAAACAACAGGAACGGCTCCGGCTGCCACTAGGGACCAGTAACATGGGAGATGATGAGGTGAGGGCAATGCGACATCAGGGTGGATGGATTCAGCGGCTTCTCCGGAGCGGCAGCGAGCACGGGGAGACGCTCTTGGGGCTCGTAATAGCAGCAGGCCTCCTCAGTCTTCCCGCGCTGGCTTTTGGGGCAGACGTCGCACCGGCAGCCCCGACCGAGTATCGTGACGTGCCCTACGTCGGCAGCCGCAACGTTATCTGGGTTGTGGCGCAACTCCATTTGCTGCTCGCAGGATTTGTGCTGGGCGTGCCGATGTTTGCCTGGGTATGCGAAGTCGTCGCCTGGAGGGGCGGTGAAAAGCGCTATGACAAACTCGCCAAGGAATTCACCAAGCTCCTGACATCCGCGTATTCCACAACCGCGCTCTTCGGCGGCATCTTATTGTTCCTGCTGATCGCGTTTTATCCCAAGCTGATGAACTATCTGACCGATATTTTCTTCCCGTCG
>JANNXZ010000044.1:0-2026 GCA_031409835.1 Nitrospirota bacterium | reverse complement strand
ACTGTCGGTCAGCCCCATAATGCACTCGCCGTGGCCGATCAACTCCCGAAGCCGACGCCGATAGAGGGCGGGGTCGCGCAATTTTTTGGTATGAATCTGCGCCAGGTATCGTGCCAGGGCTCTCGTCCGCTCTCGATCCTGTTTTCGAAGCCTTCCGCCCTTGGCCAATCGTTCCAGATCGAGATGATAGCTGCTCCCCTCCATCCACTGAGTCAGGACGAAGAATTCTCGCGCCTCGGCCACCGAAACCAGCTGCCGATCATCGGTAAAGGCACCGACGTCAAGCGCCTTCACATGGCGCGGCAGCCGGCCATAGGAGTCATAATCCCAGAGGATCGCCTGTGCGCGATCCGCAGGGTGCTCATGGCCGAATGGCCCAGGCTTCATGGTCTCCAGCACCGCAGACTGAATCTTCCGCCCGACTTGAAATGTCAACTTGACCGGGGTGCCATAGCCATACTGTTTCTGTGCCCCCTTCGAACTGGCCTTGCCGATCACCTCGTAGGACAGCAATGTGACAGCGGAACCGAAGCGAGCCCGGAGATATTGCTCAAGAGAATCCTTCCTCAGCGTCGGCATACAAGCTGAGTCTCGCAAGTCACGTTCCAAGCAGATATCAGGCAAGGGGCACGAGGCCAGGGGCGAGCGGTACGCGATTGACCTCAAATTCAGCCCCTCTTGCCTCTAGCCTCGTGCCCCTCGCCCATTTTTCACTGGTGCATTGAGCTTCACTGCCAAGAGCGCCACTGAGGAGAAATGCGCCACTCGAAGCCAAGGCTAGAGGCAAGTGGCGCGGGGCTAGAGGTAAGAATAATCAGGCCCATGGCCTCGCGCCTCTAGCCCCTCGCCTCCTTCTGAGGCAGGCACATCGTTTGCTGACATCAACCAGCAGCAGATCGTTGATGGCCTGCATGCTGGGGGGAGTCTGGTCTATCTGGTTTGTCTAGTTTTTGGTTGAGCGAAACTAACCAGATGAACAAGACAGGGCGGCGGGCTTTTTCAGTATCGTGCTAGGAGGAAGTACTTCATGCCCATGTATGACTATAATTGCCTGGACTGCGGGAAAGAATCGTTGGTGGTCTTGACGCTGAAGGAACATGAATCCACCAAAGTGACATGCCCGAAATGCGGCAGCACCAAGATGCAGCAACTCTATTCGCCCTTTGTGGCCCACACGACCAAGAAAAGCTAGGAGACCGTGATGCGCGTCATCTCTCGGAACACAATGTCAGTACTCAGCGTCACCTTGGGCATAGGGTTCGTCTGCCTTTTACTCGTCCCACTCCTCCACGCACAAGAGTATCCGTCCGATACCACACGCGGGAAAGCCCTGTATGAGCGCCATTGCGAAGCCTGTCACGGTGTCGGAGGCTGGGGGGATGGACCGGACGCGAAGGCTCTGAAGGTGGCACCGGCCAATTTTCACCGCTTTAAGTCCTTTCTGAAGTCCGACGAAGAACTCTTGAGGACCATCGAATTCGGAGTCGTCTTCAGCCCCATGCATTCATGGCGAGGCCAGCTGACGGATGGGGAGATGCAGGATGTGGTGTCCTATGTTCGCCTCTTGTCCCAACAGGCGCATTGAGTCGATCGAATCACGCAGAACACACACATTATTTCGGAGAGAACCAGCATGACACAACGCACCGTCCTAGCCACGATCCTGGTACCACTCGTTCTCGTCCTGCCGGCCATCACCCAGGCGGCAGAGCCAAGTCGGGCAGGCAAGCACCCCACTAACTGTGACAGCACATACAAGAAGAAGTCCGTGCCACCCAAGCAGCTGCAGGCAATCGTGGAGTCGCATGAACAGTGGCTTGAACACCGTGAGAAGCCGGAATATCGACGCGCGGATTTGTGCCAGGCGGATTTGCGCCACGCGAAACTTGCCGGGGCCGATCTGGAGCGGGCGCGACTGGAAGGAGCCCTCCTCAGCCAGGCGAATCTGCGCGAAAGTGATTTGTCGCAAGCGAGTCTCGCGGGAGCCGATCTCACGAGAGCCGTCTTGAAAGATAGCAACCTGACG
>JANNXZ010000043.1:0-4832 GCA_031409835.1 Nitrospirota bacterium | reverse complement strand
TGCAAGAAACGCTTCCTGAATGTCGATTGCAGAGATCGACTTCCCAGATTGCAACTGAACGATCCATTGTCTGCTCTGATCCTGTGACAGCTCCTGCATGGTTTCGACCGGTTCATTGAGATCGAGATCAATCGGCGCATGGCCCTCTTCGATCAATTGAAGGACGAGCCCTGTCGTGCCCAACTTCAAGGCTGTCGCCACCTCGGCCATGTTTGAATCGCCCAAGAGAAGGTGAATACGACGGAATTGATTCGGGTCGGCTAAGGGCTCATCTCTGGTATTGACGATGGCGCGATTCTGCTGCACCCACTCGAAGAAATCATTCACGATGTAGTCAGCGCGCTGAGAGATCTGAAACGGGAGAAGAGACTCTTGTGTATGGCGACGGCTCGCGCCTCGCGGCACAAGAAGCCGGTCCATCTGAACCCAGCCGTCCTGAGGGCCAGCCGCTCCAATACGTCCAGCCCCAGTAAAGATCTGCCTGGTGACGAGGAAAGTCACAAAGGGTCCGAGGCCTCGCCTCGTAAAGGGAAACCGCCGTGAGACGAGATAGTTCTCGTGCGATCCAAAAGTCGCATCGGTCTCATGGTCCACATTGTTCTTGATCAACGACACCTGATCGGCCAGACCGAGGTCTTGAATCGCATCCTGCAACAACTGATCGCCTGCGCGGTCTGCTGCCACCACGTCGCTGAGCGATTCGCACTCCGGCGAGGCCCACTCCAGGTGCCCCATGTCGAGATACATGCGCCCGGCGTTGGTGAGAAACCCTCCATTGCCTGGTGGTTCATCGTGGCCCCGGTGGTGCAAATCGAGCACACCGCGCCGTTGGACGTGGAAGAGATGGTCGCGAATCTTGTGGGCAAACCAGGTAGGGGAATGATCGGGCTGGTCTTGGTTCACCAAGAGTCCGTATTCGGTTTCAAGTCCGAAAATACGGTTCAACATCTCAGTTCGCCACGACTGATTGAAACGCCTTCGGCAGGAGACGAGCGAGATCTGTCGGCGTAAGCGACCGATACTTGGAGCTGCCGGGAGCCTGGCGATCGAGGACCGCGCATTCGATCGTCCGTTCACCGGCAAGTCCTCGCACATGTGCAATCAAGGCGTCGCTGCTTGAGATGGCAGCGGCCACTACGCCCGCTCCACTTGCCGGTGGCTTGGCCTCAGTCTGTTGGTCCGCCTCATCCTGTTGCTGCGCTAACGAACCGATCGCCCAGGCACGCAACGCCAGATCTAACGCCTGTGCCAATGACAGCGTGGCCGGCTGTTGCTCCTTAAGATAGGTCAACATCTTCGCCTGGATAGCCGTGGTAGCGGCCAGAACCGCATGACCTGTAACTTCCTCAAACGTCCCATCGTAGTTGATCGTCAGCAACGCGTCCTTCTCCGGCTTCTGCCCCAATTCGGCCACCAGAATGCGCACGATAAACGGCGCCTTATACACTTCTTCAAAGGCCTGCTTGATGACCGGAGCAATGCCGTACTTCACCAGTCTCGATCCTGTTACATCAGACGGAGAGCGATTGAAGCCTTCGACATGCGCCATTT
Organism: Nitrospirota bacterium; assembly: GCA_031409835.1. Classification (GTDB taxonomy): domain Bacteria; phylum Nitrospirota; class Nitrospiria; order Nitrospirales; family Nitrospiraceae; genus Palsa-1315. The sequence continues at coordinate 3,281 of JANNXZ010000043.1, read as the reverse complement.
CGAGCAGACTGAAGCGAAGCTTTTCCAAATCTGTGGGATGTCCCATCCCGCCCAATGCCAGCCGGTCATAGATCTCGTAGAGCTTCGGAGTCCCCTTGCTCACCGTCATGAGGAGAATACCTCCGTCATAGGTCAGCGCGACAACCGGACTCCCCTGTTTGAACTGTTCATCGAGATACTGCCGACGATTGCCGACCGCTTCTACCCAGCGATAGGGTTCTTCATACATAGCGCACCACCTGTGATTCATAGAGGGGTTTCAAGGTCGCATCCGACACCGTTTGCACACCAGCCCCGGTAATCAACTTGATCACAGGATACAAACTCGCCTCCCGGTTGACACCGCCGGTTGCCGAATCGAACTCTGCCGCGCTCGTAAGCAATCGTAAGGCCTGCACCATCGCCTGCTCTTCCGGTAGCGTACTGAGTGGCTGCTCGCCCCACGTATTCAAATAGTGCAAGATCCCTCGGATCGTGGGGGAACCGGACCCGGAGACGGCATACTCCACACCTTCAAACTCCGCCCCGAGGATATCGTAGAAATAGATCTTGGCTGAGCCCTGCTCCAGATCGTAGCCGACAAACACCGGAACGACAGCGCCTGTCCCGGCCAACGCCGCCGGCACATTCTCTTTCAAGAGCTTGGAGACGGCGCGCAGCTTGCCGTCGAAACTCAATTCTTGCAGCTGTGTTCGCCGGTAGTATTTAAAAGAATGCTCCAAGACGCGCACCATTTCATACGCCGTCGCCGGGACGCCGGCAATGGCCATGACACTGTGCCGATCGATCTCCAATACCTTATCCGTGCGATCGTACATCACCATGTTGCCGGCGGTCGCGCGACGATCTCCTGCTACCAGCACACCATCGCGATACTTGAAGGCCAAAATCGTGGTGGCGTTTGTGAGCGCATGACCGGTCCCCACCTGGCCTGAACTTCCCAATGTATAGCCCTGCTCTTTGAGTAGTTGATAGAAATCGCCTTGCATCCCCATCTCTTCACCCTAGTTCTGAGTTAAAAGTGCTGAGTGCTGAGTAGTGGTTCAAAGTCTGCCTCCTGAGCCTAATCCATTCCGAATACTCAGCACTCAGAACTCAGCACTTCATCCCCTTACTGCCCCGTCCGTTGCCGATACCGCTCGGCCTGTTTCGGATCGACCTTGCGCATGCGCTTGAGCAGATTATCTTTGTCGGGTGACCCGGTCTCCGGCCGTTTCGGCCCGCCGCCCTCATCGGACGGACTCGGCGCCTTCGGCATCGGATTGCCTGGCCCTTCACGGCGTTCCGGCATCGAGATGTAGTTCATGATCGGAACTCCTTTTCTCTGTTCCATACGTTCAGCCCATCCATCGGAGATGCCGCGCGTTCGAATATCTGAGCACAGGCTTGCACGGCCTGTGGCTCGAAGAGGTCGCCCATCTCCAATGTCCGCGGAAGCAGCCCTCCGCTGAACTGAATCCGTTCCCATTGCATCGACTTGATCTGATCCGGAAACCGCCTGATGCAGAGGCCGCGAATCCCCCCTCTGGTATCGGCCGGACCGGCTACCAATGCGGATTCGATGTCTTGCTCCGACGTCATCCGCCAGACCTTTCCCTCTGCCTCGATCCCCAGAAAGAGCCCACGATCAGGACTCACATTATGGTACTCCAAATCCAAACTCGCCAGCCAGGGATCGTCCCAACCAATCTTCTCTTCCTGCATAAATGTTTCCAACAGCCAGAGCTTGGTGACCCAATCGAGCTTCCCGACGAGTTGTCTCCGGTCGCCAGTAAGCAGCTGCAATGTGTCGGCCCATTCACGAAGAATCCAATCGGTCTCTGCGTCAGTACCAGCCAAATGCTTCTCGGCCGCAAGATAGTACAGCTCTTGAATGTCGAGTCCGGTAATGGTGCTGCCGTCTTTCCGGCGAACCGCCGCCTTTAGATTCTGATCGCGAGACAGCTGCTTCACCGCAGTGACAGGCTGTTCCAATTCCAGAGCCGGGGCAGTTCCGTGCGCGATCAACTCCAGCGCTAACTGCGTCGTCCCGACTTTCAACGCCGTGCTGTACTCGCACATATTGGCATCGCCGATGATGAGATGGAGCCGCCGATATTTTTCCCTCACTGCATGAGGCTCGTCCCTTGTATTCAGAATCGGCCGATTGTGCATCGTGTCGACGCTCAAATCCGTCTCCATAAAGTCGGCTCGTTGAGAAATCTGGTAGTGGCCAGGCACAAACCCACTCTCTTGACCCTCCACTCCAACTTTGCCGGCTCCAGCAATGATCTGCCGGCTGACAAGGAACGGCAGCAGCCCCGCAGTCAGCGAAGGGAAGGGAATGGAACGAGAGACCAGATAGTTGTCGTGACATCCGTAACTATGTCCGTGAAAGTCCGTGTTGTTCTTGTAGAGCTGCACATGCGGTCCACCAAGCACATGATTACGTCGCTCGGCCGCCCGCTGGGCAATGCGTTCACCGGCACGGTCATGAGCTAGGATAGCTAAGAGCGTGCGGCATTCAGGCGTGGAGTATTCTGGGTGTGTATGGTCGTTATAGAAGCGCGCGCCATTCGGGAGCACGAGATCGCTCTTCATCTCGTGAAATGAAAATGGCCGATGGGCATCGACCTTGGCGAACTCATCTTCTTCCTTATCCTGCTGCAGGCCGGAAACCCGGAACCCCCGCGCATCCTCATGCGGATCTTCACCGCCGTAATCCCAGCGCCGCTCGAACGAGGCCGTCAGATGAGCCCGGACCAATTCCATCGACTCCACAACCGGATCAACCGCGTCCTGGTCTTCCCTCGTAATCCCATACTCTGTTTCAATGCCGAATAGTCGCATAACTCGTTAGCGGTGAACGGTAAAAGGTGAAACGTGGGGAGTCGTCCAAATCTGAAACCGATAATCTGCGCCTTTCACATTTCACGTCTTCAGATAATTTGGTTGATCAACCGCTCTTCGGATTGCCGCCCCCTCCGGAACGAGGAGACTCCGACGACCTGCTCCGGATGGTGATCGAGGAGTTTGAGCCATTCTTCCGCCGCATCGTCGGGCGGCAGCATCTCGCCCTCTCGGAATTCTGCATGGACGGAATTCACCAGATCGTCCAAGGTCATGCCACCTTGCTCAGTCACGCCGGCTGCAATCATGCGGTCGATCGCCTGCTCCTTCGCCCGCTGAACGACCGAAGCCAGGATCGCACCGCTGATCAAATCGCTCCGATAGAGAACCTTATTCTGCCCGCTACGGAGCCTGACCGACAGAAGCCGATTCTCATCGATGCGCGAGAAGAT
>JANNXZ010000042.1:0-19804 GCA_031409835.1 Nitrospirota bacterium | reverse complement strand
CCTAGAACCAAGTACTGTGTCGTCGTTTTCTCGTCGCCTGTTTCGTACAGGGCGCTGGGGTCCATATTCGTTTTCGAGGACAGATTCGCCACATTGAGATAGAACTCCAATACCGGCTTCAGCTGCGTTAAGGTGTGACGGAGGATTGGATAGGGATTCAAGTCATGCCCGGACGAAAAGGTAAAGACGGTTCCAACCAGCGTGCCATCTTCATCGAAAAAATAGGACTCGTCGCTATGTGATGGACTTCGGTCGGCAGGGAGAACTAACTCTTGCCCGGCGCCCCAGTCTTGTGGTTTGAGGGTAGAGGCAGGATGTGTCTTCAGGAAGCTGGACTTTGAAGTGCAGAGGGTTGAGGGCTTTAGGAGGACCAGGTCGCTTTCAGACGGCGGGAGGTTCGGTCTTGGAGCCGGAGTTCCGCACGCGTTCAGCAAGAGGCTCAGTCCAAGCCCACAAACCACCCACGGTCGAAAGGGCACAACGCGGGGCGTATGCGTATCATGTGAATTCTGACTCACGAAGGGAGCATACACAAAGGTGAAAGAGTTTGCCAATTGGGTGATAAGGCAACGCCCGCTTTCGTGAAGAAAGCGGGCGTTGAGTTTGAAAGCGATGTGTACGAAAACTTATCGCCGTTGGCTGTCCAGCATCGAATCCGCAGCCGTGTACCCGAAAAGGTATGGCATCTGGCTGGCAAGCGTGTAAATCGGTCGGTTCACGCCGTAATCAAGCGCGACCCCGAGAGGGTGCAGGAAAAAGCCGGCCCAGCGCCAAGGGTTATCGCTAGCAGCAGCTCCGGCCGCCACATCGGTGTAGACCAAGGATGTGGAGTCCATTACGCTGTAGATGCTGGCCGGGGGGGCATAGCTTCCATCTGTACCGGACGATACCTGCTGCTGGCTGTTTCCAGCACAACCAACTGCGGTGGCCAGGAGCAGAATTCCCACGGCAAGAGCTGTAGTTCTCATAGATGACCTCACTTGTCTTGTACGGTTCAGAGTCGATGGTCTCTCGTTAGACTGAAGTGTAGCCGACCTTCAGGATTCTGTCCAGAATTGGAGCGGTTCAGGCAATATCATGAAATTCGTCAGTTTAGGCCAGGGGATCGACCGGGAAGGGGGAAGGAGAGGTGGAGAATATGGTAGGCGATACTGGTATCGAACCAGTGGCCTCTTCCGTGTGAAGGAAGCGCTCTACCCCTGAGCTAATCGCCTACAGGATGAGAAGTTTAGCATGGGGTCGTAAATCGGATCAACCGTGACACCGGCATCACGTGCATCGAAGTTGCCTTGACATCCCCAAAACGCAGTTCCTACAATGCCCCCGCTCGCAATCCTTCTTCCTTTCTTCACGGAGTGTTATTCGCATGCGCGACGACATTGTCATAATCGGTGGCGGTTTAGCTGGGTCTGAGGCGGCGTGGCAGGCGGCCAATCGTGGAGCGAAAGTCACGCTCTATGAAATGCGCCCCAAAGAGATGACCCAAGCGCACAAGACCGGCGGTCTGGCAGAGCTAGTCTGTTCGAACTCGCTCGGCTCCACGGATATACTGAATGCCCCTGGCATCTTGAAAGAGGAAATGCGCCGCCTCAACTCGCTCATTATTCGGGTGGCGGATGAGGTGCGGGTGCCGGCCGGATCGGCTCTGGCCGTTGACCGTGATCAGTTTTCACTCAAGATTACCCAGGCGCTGGAAGGGCATCCGAACATTCGCATTCTGCATGAGGAGATCACAGAGATTCCAACGGATTGTCTCTGCATTCTGGCGACCGGCCCTCTAACATCCGACAAACTGTCTCAGGCGATTGCGCAATTGACCCATACGAAGCATTTGTATTTTTACGATGCCATCTCTCCGATCGTGGATGCCGACTCCATCAATATGGATGTCGTATTTCTCGCGTCCCGTTACGGCAAGGGAGGGGATGACTATCTCAACTGTCCGATGGACGAGCCGGCCTACAATGCCTTCTATGACGCGTTGCTTGCGGCGGAGAAAGTTCAACCGAAAGAATTCGAAAAGATCGCCTACTTCGAAGGGTGTATTCCCATCGAAGTGATGGCCGAACGGGGCCGCCAGACCATGCAGTTCGGTCCGTTGAAGCCGGTGGGCCTTGAGAATCCCAAGACCGGTGCGCGAGCCTATGCCGTGGTGCAGCTCAGGACGGAAAACGCCCATCGCTCCTGTTACAACCTCGTGGGGTTTCAGACTAAATTGACGTATGGGGAGCAGAAGCGCGTGTTTCGCATGATTCCCGGTCTGGAACAGGCTGAGTTTCTGCGCTACGGCAGCCTGCACCGCAACACCTTTATCAATTCTCCTCAACTGCTGCGCAACACCCTTCAGTTCAAGGCGCGCGGCACGCTCTTCTTTGCAGGACAATTGGTCGGCGTCGAAGGCTACACGGATTCCGCTGCGATGGGAGGGTTGGCAGGAATCAACGCCGCGCGTGGTCTGGCAGGATTGCCGTTGGTCACGCCCCCGCCCACCACCGCGCATGGCTGTCTGCTGTCGTACATCACGACGACGGATCCTCGGCATTTTCAGCCGATGAATACGAATTTCGGGCTCTTTCCTCCCCTTGCCACACCGACGAGGGACAAGGAGCGCAAACGACGGCTCACGGGACAACGGGCGCTTGAGGATCTGACAGCATGGATGACGCAATTCGAGCTTTCATGACGTTCCTTGAGCTGGAACGCCATGCGTCGCATGAAACAGTGCGCAGCTATGCTTCAGACCTCCGACAGTTTCAGACGTTCATGAGGGCGGAGCATCCCGGCGTGCCCACACTCGATCCTGCTACAGTGCAAACGGAGTCCATTCGGGCCTATCTTCACTGGTTGGATCGCAAGCGTGAGAAAAGCACCTCGATGGCCCGGAAGCTCGCCTCCCTTCGCAGTTTCTATCGCTATTTGCAGCGAGAGAGCAGAGTGGGCCTCAATCCTGCCGAGGCCATCAGGACGCCGAAACAGCCGAAACATCTTCCGCGTGTCTTAACCAAGGACGACGCGGCAGCGCTCATGGAGTTTCCTTCCGATCAGGCCGGAGGGTCGCACCGAGACCGCGCCTTGCTGGAGACGCTCTATTCGACCGGGGCTCGCGTGAGTGAACTCGTGGGGATCAATCTCGGCGATCTCCGTGCGTCCGAGGGGGTGCTCCATCTGCGAGGAAAAGGCCGGAAGGAGCGCATCGTGCCGATTGGAGAGGTGGCCCTCAAGGCAATCCACAACTATCGTGTTTCATTGAAGCCGTCAGCCATCAACCATCAGCCAGTAGCTCCCATTTTTTTGAATCTTAGAGGGGGACGGCTCACGACTCGAAGCGTGGCTCGCATCGTGGCCCGCTATTCGAGCCGGCTTGCCGGTGGTTCCGTGAGTCCCCATACGTTGAGGCACTCCTTTGCCACCCATCTCCTCGATGAAGGGGCCGATTTGCGGTCGATTCAAGAGATGCTTGGGCATGTCTCACTGAGTACGACGCAAAAGTATACACATCTAGCCACGGACCAGCTTCTGGCCGTCTATGATAAAGCGCATCCGCGGGCCGGTCGTCCGACCGGCCCGCGTGTCGTAAAGAACGATAAGCCATGATCCTCTGTATCACACGCGAGCCGAAGTTCGGGGTTCGAGGTTCCGACAACCTCGATCTCTTGCTCGTCCCGCGTTTCGCGCCGTTCACGCTTTTCTCGCGATGGGAGTGAAGATATGGACAGACTGATTAAAAAAGCCAACGTCCTGATCGAAGCCTTGCCCTACATCCGCACGTTCAAGGGCAAGACGATCGTCATCAAATATGGCGGCCATGCGATGACCGATGCGCCGCTGAAAGAGAAGTTCGCCCAGGACGTCGTGCTCCTGAAGTATGTGGGCCTCAACCCGGTTATCGTGCATGGTGGGGGACCACAGATCGACAAGATGCTCCAGCGTTTGGGTATCGAAGCCAAATTTCGCCATGGAGTCCGGGTCACAGACGAGGCCACGATGGAAATCGTGGAGATGGTATTGGCCGGCAAGATCAACATGGAAATCGTCGATCTCTTGAATCGCCATGGCGGCCTTGCGGTCGGCTTGAGTGGAAAGGACGGCGGGCTCATACTGTCTCGACCGCTCACGGCCAAAGCCTGGGCAGCCAGTTTGGAAAAGGATCTCGACGACGGCGAGGGGGAAGAGGATTTTGGTTTAGTCGGAGAGGTCCAGTCTATCGATCCCACGTTGGTGCGGAAACTTCAGCAGGATCATTACATTCCTGTCATCGCACCGATCGGCACGAACGGGGAAGGGAATACATACAATATCAACGCCGATCTGGTGGCCGGGGCGATGGCCGCTGCGCTGGGTGCAGAAAAGCTGGTGATGATGACCGATGTGAAAGGCATTCGCGATGCGAACGGGCGCCATCTCTCGACGGTCTCACGCAAAGACGTGCAGCGGATGGTGAAGAAGGGCACGATCGGCGAAGGGATGTTGCCCAAGGTCCATGCCTGTTTGGATGCGCTTGGCGGCGGTGTTGGCAAAGCCCATATCATCGACGGTCGAATCCCCCATGCCATTCTTCTCGAAGTGTTCACGCGCAAAGGTATCGGAACGGAGATCACCGCGTAGCCGGTTCATCCTGTCTTTTTTGTTGTGGTAACCCAGCACCTCCGAATCACTCGCCAACTTGAGTCCCTCGTCGGCGAACGCCATCCTGAGACGAGTCCTCGCGCGCTGCAGAAGGCGGCGCATTATCTGACCACGCAGTTCGCCAAGTCAGGGTGGACCACCAGCGGCCAGCTTGTGAGTGCGTGGGGCAAGATCTATCGCAATGTGGTGGCGATCAAGTATCCGAACAAGCCAGGTCGAGGAAGGGAGTTGCCTCCGCTCCTGCTCGGAGCCCATTACGACACCGTGTCCGGGTCGCCAGGCGCGGACGATAATGCGAGCGGACTGGTGGTTCTTCTCGAAGTGGCGTCACGCCTCCGCGCGCAGCCTCTCGCACGACCCATCTGGCTCGTGGCATTCTGTCTCGAAGAGCAGGATCGACTGGGGAGTCAGGCGTTCGTGTCCCGCTTGAAAGCCGAGCGCCGCGAGTTGACCGGTGCGATTATCTTGGAATGTGTCGGGTTCGCCAAAAGCGAGACAGGCACACAGCAGAGCCCGCCAGGCGTGCCCATCGCAGTGCCGACCCAGGGAGACTTTCTCGCCATTGTGGGCAACGAGTCGTCCCGACCTTTGGTGCGCCAGCTTGAACAGGAGGCCCAGCAACATGCGGCCAAGCTCAAGACGTTGTCATTGGTGGTGCCGGGTCGAGGGGAGGCCCTGCCCCATACCCGTCGTAGCGATCATGCCTCATTCTGGGATGCAGGCTATCCAGCCGTAGTGTTGACCGATACAGCGAACTTCCGAAATCCGCATTACCATCGTGAGACTGATACCGTGGCCACACTGAATCTGGAATTCCTCTCGAACGTAGCAGCGACAGTGACCGCAACGGCGATGCAGATTGCGGGAATACGACTATGAAGGTGAGTCGCATAAAGCTGCCGCCCTCAACCCGCCGTCTCATACACGAGGTCTATGGGCGTCTCGACTATGGCGCACTGGGACCGGTCTACTGTTATGAAGGCGGCGACGAATTCTGGCGAGCGAAGCGGGGGCCCTGTGAACGGCTTGGAAGTCTGGTTGCCGCTTTGTTGAGGAAAAAACTAAAGCGAGGCGGTCGCAGTCTCTATGTCGGCGCCGGGGTGGCTGAACTTCCCGCATTGATCATGGAAACGGTAGAACTGGATCGGATGGTGGAGCCCTATAATCTTAGGAGAGCCGAAGTCTCAGCCCTCAACCATGCCTGTCATTCGATTCCCATCGCGTTCCATGCAGTCGATGCGGCCAAGGCAAAGGGCCGATTCGATCATCTCTGGATGGTCAGTGTGTTGAATGACCCGGAGCGGTTCCCGTATCTGTCGCCTCTGTCCTATGGACGAGGCAATCCCCTCACCCTCGACCCCTTGAAGTTCGATAGAGAGCGCCGCATCGTGCGCGCCTTGGTTGCCCATTGTATGGGAAAGCTCGCCAGGCCAGGCCTCGTCACGACCACCACAGAAGAAGTCCTGTGGATCGCAGAATGGTGCCACCGGCATCGAGTGCCCTACTTGGTCGGGAAACGCTACTATCCTACGGCGCTGGTGGGAGATCCGATCTGTTTCCTCCAAATCGGCAAGAGAGATTAACGGCTGCTAAAAAGGTCCGCTGGTCTGTCCAGTCTGTTTGGTCTATCTCGTGTGTTTGGTAGAACAAAATTAACCAGATGAACCAGACAGACCAGATAGACCGGGCTATTAGACTTGGAAACCTGGTGTAGCTTTTGAGGTATTGTCTAAATACTGGCCTGCGTATTTCACGTAGTTCTTCGCCGACTCCTTAATCCACATGAGTTCGGCTTCTGACGTAGCGCGCCGAACACGGCCTGGCGATCCGAGGATCACGCTCTTCGGCGGGACAATCATGCCTTCCACCACCAGCGCACCGGCCCCCACCACCGAATCCTCTCCGACCACGGCTCCATCCATCACAATGGCGCCCATCCCGATCAGCACACGATCCTTAATCGTGCAGCCGTGAAGTATTGCCCCATGGCCGATGGTCACCTCGTTGCCGATGATTAGCGGATGGGTATCGTGGGTGACATGGAGCATGCAGAGATCCTGCACGTTCGTCCGGTCACCGATCCTGATATAGTGCACGTCCCCGCGAACGACCGCATGGAACCAGATGCTGCAATGCTCGCCGAGCACGACATCGCCGATGACGACGCCGGTCTCTTCGATAAAACAGGACGCGGGAATAGTAGGTTTGACACCTTGGAATGTACGGATCATGCCGCGCACTGTAGGGGAATCGGCCAGCAACCTGCAAGGGGGAAGTGGATAGCCAAGCGAGAGGGATAAGGGTTGATCTGGTTCATCTGGTCTGTCTGGTTCAACCAAACAAACGAAACAGACCGAACAGACCAGCCGGTCCGCGCGCTTCACGCTTCACGAACAACGCTTCACGAGAACCGTGCCCGAATCTGTTCGATCGAATGCAGCAACGATTGATGGGTTCGGCATCCTGCAATGAGCATCGCATCTGAGACCGTGACCGGCTTGTAGGGCACTATGAACCGGTCTTTCAGGCGGGCGATTCGATCCGCAGAGACGTTCAATCGTCCCATGGAAATCGTGCCTGACGCCACTGCCTGTTCCACGGCCTCGAAGGCGGCGACTTCCCGATCCCGATCTTGACAAATCAATAAGACGTCGCATCCTGCCAGCACCGCACGAACCGCAGCGTCTTCTACGCCGTAATGGTCGATGATCGCGTGCATTTCTAAATCATCTGTCAACACCACTCCGTCGTATCGCAGCTCCTGGCGCAAGAACTTCGTGATAATGGCCGGCGAGAGCGTAGCCGGCAATTCTGGATCGAGAGCTCGGTAGAGCACATGCGCGGTCATCATCGACGCGACACCCTGCTCAATCGCATGGCGGAACGGTGGGAACTCGATGGCCTCTAATCGCTTCCGTGATGCCTCGACCACCGGAAGTTCCTTGTGGGAGTCGGCATTCGTATCCCCGTGACCGGGAAAATGTTTTCCGCAAGCCACGACCTTGTTGGCTTGCAGTCCCGCCGCCGTCGCCATTCCCAATTGACAGACCACATCCGGCGTCCTGCCGAATGCCCGGTCGCCGATGACCGGATTGTCCGGGTTACTATTGACGTCGAGTACCGGCGCCATATTCATGTTGACGCCCACCGCCCTCAGCTCTTTGGCAATGGTCGCCGCAGCCGCGTAGGCCAATTCAGTTGACCCGCAGCGGCCCAACAGGTCGCAGGGAGGGAAAATCGTAAAGCCCTTCGGGAGACGGGAGACCCGGCCACCTTCCTGATCGATCGAGATCAAGAGCGGTGAATGGGGGCTGCAGGCTTGCAGTCCATTGGTCAGATCAACCATCTGCTCGACGGATTCCAGATTCCGCGAGAACAGAATGACACCGCCCGGCTTGTACTCTTTGATGAACGAGGCCAAATCCGGCGTCACGGACGTGCCCAGAAACCCGACCATGAAGAGTTGCCCGATCTTGTCGCGCGAAGTCATGAAATCCTTTTAGTACAGGATGCTGAAAAAGGCCGCCAGCGGCGTTCTCGCATCGTTCAGATCCTCAACGTACCCCAGGGGGCACGCCTCCGGTCTTCACTCGCTGCGGCCTTGCTGGACAGCCTTTTTGAGCATCCTGCGTGTCTGTTCGTTCTGAACCTCAACCTCAACCTGCTTTCAGACTCCGGTCGATCAGATACTGAATTAACAATCTTGTTCCAATCGCGGTGGGACCCTTCGGAATGTAGGCTCGTTCCCGTTCGCTCCAATCCGTGCTGGCAATATCGAGGTGTACCCACGGGCAGTCCCCCACGAACTTGCTCAGAAAGAGCGCCGCGGTGATCATGCCGCCGCCACGGCCACCGATGTTCCGCATATCGGCGACATCGCTCTTGAGCTGTTCGAAATACTCCTCCCATAAGGGCATTTCCCACACCCGCTCACCGGCCTTCTGCCCCGACTTCCGAACCTGCTCTTTGAGCGCCTGGTCGGTGCCGAACATCCCGATTGCAAATTGGCCAAGCGCAACGACGCAGGCCCCTGTGAGCGTCGCAATGTCGATCAAGGCCGCCGGCTTATACCGCATCGCATAGGCAAGGCCATCGGCCAGGATGAGTCGGCCCTCCGCGTCCGTGTTCTGCACTTCGACGGTCTTTCCCGACAGCGTCGTTACGATATCGCCCGGTTTCATCGCCCGGCCACCCGGCATGTTTTCCGCCACGGGCAGAATACTGATGAGACGCAATGGGAGCTTGAGTCTGGCCGCCGCTCTGATCGAAGCTAACACCTCAGCCCCTCCGGTCATATCGGCCTTCATGTGTTCCATATTCTCGGCAGGCTTCAGCGAGATCCCGCCTGTGTCGAAGGTGATCGTTTTCCCGACCAGCACGACCGGACGCGCGTCTTTGTTCTTGGCTCCATTGTATTCAAGGATGATGAACTTGGGCGGCTCCTGGCTCCCGCGCGCTACGCCGAGCAGCGCCCCCATTCCCAAGCGCTCCATCTCGTTCTGTTCGAGAATCTTGATCGAGATCTTTTCAGCCTTGGCGATGGCCTTCGCTTCGTCGGCAACTTTGGTGGGAGTCAGAACATTGGAGGGATGATTACAGAGGTCTCTGACAAAGACGGTGGCCTCTGCAGTGGCGACGCCGCGCCGAATTCCCTCGGTCACCTGCCGCAACTGATTCTTCATCGGGATGAGCATAGTCATACCCGCGACGATGTGCCCTGAAGCAGCCTCGCTCCGATAGACGGTGAACTGATAACTGCCCAGGATCGCCCCTTCAACCATCGCTTGCGCCACATCGAGCGATGTCATCCCATGAGGTGTCACGGTCGGCAGCGCCACCGCGAAGGACTCGACCTTTGCCTGGCGAACGCGCTTCACGGCTGAGCCCAACGCTTGCCGGATCGTCTCCAGTGTCACCTCGTGTTTCTTGCCCAGACCAACCAGCAGCAGCCGCTTCGCAGGCACCGTAGCCTGCGTGTGGTACAGCAAAACTTCATTGGCCTTGCCTTCGAATTCCTTGGACTGCAACAGCTGGCTCAATGAACCCCCAAGGGCGCGATCGAGCAGGGCCGCATCCTGTTTGGCCAAGGCCTCTCCTTCACAGTGCGTCAGCACCAACGCTTCTACGGACGCCGTCTCCGCTCGCCCAACCTGTGCCGTGATCTGCATGATCTTCATTCGCGTCTCCTTGTTCAAGCTGTTAGCCATCAGCTCTCAGTTTCCAGTTCAAACTGAGGGCTGACTGCTGAGAGCTGATAGCTACAACTCATACTCCTCGCATATCCGGCGCCCAGATGTATTTGTGCATCTGCAATTGAAAACGAACCGGCAGGCGATCGGCCAGAATCCATTCGGCCAGCTCACGCAGATCGAGCGAGCCGAAGACTGGACTGAAATGTACCGTACAACGGCTGGCTAGGTCATGCCGGGCGAGAATCTCACGAGCCCAGTCATAATCGGCTCGATCGGCCAGGACAAACTTTACCTCGTCTTTGGCTGCTAGCCGGGAAAGATTTGGCCAGTGCATCCGATCGGTCATATCGCTCCCTGGGCACTTCACGTCCAGGATGATGTGGACACGCGGATCGACCGGCGCAATATCGATCGCGCCGCTGGTCTCAAGGAGGACCGTATACCCGGCGTCACACAGTCCGGTCATGAGCGGGAGACTCTCGGGCTGGGCAAGCGGTTCCCCTCCCGTGACCTCCACGAGATGGCAGCCATAGGCGCGTACCGTATCCAGAATTTCTTCGAGCGAGCACTCTCGCCCTCCATGAAAAGCATAGTCGGTATCGCACCAGGTGCAGCGGAGCGGGCATCCGGTCAGCCGTACAAACACACAGGGCTGTCCGGCGTAGCTCGACTCACCTTGAATGCTATGGAAGATTTCGGTTACTCGCATGGCGCAAGACGTGAAACGTAAATCGTGAAACGCGTATCGGAAACGTACTGTCCGGCTGAAAAGTCGATTAACGTTGAACGATTCACGTCTTTATTCCCATCTCGCGACCGGCCAGCCGAGGCGTTGTGCTGTGCGAGCCATGCCCCGGATTGGGTTGACCACCAGGGGGTGCCCGACCAGTTCAAGGAGGTCGTGATCACCGGGGCTGTCGCCATAGGCGTAGGAACCGGCCAGATCGAGACCCATTGTCCGAGCGTGGGCGAGGATCAGCTCACGCTTGCCATGGCCATAGGGCAACGGGGGAATGAGCGCACCGGTATAGCCGGAATCCCGTTGCTCCGGCTTCGCGGCGAAGACTGTAGTCACGCCCAAGAATTTCGCCAGGGGTTCGATCAAGAAATCGGGCGCACCGGTCACAAGAATCACATGGTGTCCGGCTTGTCGATGCGCGTCCAGCTTCGCGCGACCTTGCACAGATACCTTACCGATCATCTCAGCCTGACAGAACTCCCGCGCATAGGATTCAATATCCGCAGGCCGCTTGCCCGCCAGATACACTTTTCGTTCGCGGAGCGAGTGCAGCGAGAATGGGGGCAGGTGTCCTACGAGCCAGGCTGCGCTTCGGGTCAATTCGCTCCATCCCACTAGGCCACGCCGCCACAGAAACCGGAAGAATCGTATCTCACTGGCCTCTCCAGGCAAGAGCGTGTTGTCGACATCGAACAATGCAGCGATCGACCCCTGTGCCCGTCGTTCAACGACATCATCGAGCGTGGAAGCGATGCTGGGGAGACTTTGCACAACGTTGGAGGACTCGGTGAGCATGAGCCGCCCGATTCTACCGGAGCCTCTATCGATTGACAAGGATTTTGGCCCACTTCTATAATGCGCCTCCCTCAGGCTCGTCGTTCGTGAAACGTGAAACGTCCGAATCCGGAAACGAACGACGCTTCACGAGACACGCTTCACGTGTGACGCCTCGCGGATTCGGTCGCCGAAGTGGTGAAATGGCAGACACGCACGTTTGAGGGGCGTGTGGCGCAAGCCGTGCGGGTTCAAGTCCCGCCTTCGGCACCAAATTACACTCGCTCGTGCTGGGCCTCTTTCTTATGACTGAATAGCCGGCGTCGTTGAATTCACGATTCTCTCCGAAGTTATTCCGCATCGTACTTCGCTCCTACCTTCCAGTTGGACCTGGCCCGCATTATTCACGAGCGCTTCTGCTGCAATCGCGGATTCGCTGCTACGACGCGCCTTCGGCTGGCAGGCTCGCCACTCACCCCCTCGACGTACTGTTCAAGTACGACTCGGGGCCTCGCGGCTCCGCATGCCCGTCTCGCAACGCGACTGCGCGATTTCGCCACGAACCGTCATGAATAATGCGGGCGAGCAGGATGCTTGGCAAGTCCGCCGGTACCACAGGCCATGGCCGTGTTTTGCGTGGCGATCCTGCCAGAAATACACACCTTCGCATCGCTGTCGCTATTGCATCGGCACTGAAGATGACGCATTGTTTGTTTGCCCGCTCACCAGGGAGATGGTACAGTCCGGAGATACTTTCGAGCAGCATGCTGAAGAAGTCTGCAAACACGAAGAAGGTTGAGGCTTCGGCTAAGGTTGAGATAAAGAGAGTCTGTTCTTCGCTCAATCTTAACCTCGACCTCAGCCTGTTTCGCTCGTCTCGTGTGGGGCCGTGAGGTCTAGAATCATTCACCGAAGCCGAGGTATAGGATGCCATCTATTCTTGTCGTCGATGATGAAGACCAAATCCGTCGATTGATTCACGAAACATTGGAGCAGGCCGGGTATCACGTCACGGAAGCGCGTGATGGGAAGGAAGCGCTCCAGCAGTATCGGCTGGCCCCGGCGGACCTGGTCATTATGGACATTCTGATGCCCGATCAGGATGGCCTGGAGACCACCGTCACGTTGCGGCGGGAATTCCCGAATGTAAAAATCATCGCGATCACCGGCGGCAGTGACATGATCGGCATTCTCACTTTTCTCGACGTCGCCAAAATGCTGGGTGCCCACAGTATGCTTCAGAAGCCCTTTGACATGAAGACCCTCCTGGACACGGTCCAAGCCGAACTACATGACTAGCCCGCCAGCGGCGTAGAGCTTAAAACGTGAAACGTAGGATTGCCGAAGGCTCTTCCTCCGAAACTTTTCACGTTTCACAGATCGCCGATGGAGAGGGCCGCGCTTGACCATCAGTTGGAGAATCGCTAAGGTGCGTGGTAAGAGCCAGAGAGTCAGAGAGCTGTGAGAGAAGGGCCTGCGCGCATATGCCTCGTGTCAGCAAAGGATCACAATCACGGCGGCGAGGAACGGATCGTCCGCATCCCTTGGTTGGGGTGTTGGGTGGGAGCAAATCTGATTTCCCGATCTTAGAAAAAGCCGTGGCGATTCTTTCGGATCTCGGGATTCCACACGAATTGATGGTCGTGTCTGCGCACCGGACTCCGGATCGTTTGTTCGCCTATGCAGAACAAGCTCCCGGTCGGGGGATCGAAGTCATTATTGCCGGCGCCGGGGGGGCAGCCCATCTTCCCGGGATGCTGGCTGCGAAGACGTATTTGCCGGTTATCGGGATACCGATCCCGACGGAGCATCTTCGCGGACTCGATTCGCTTCTCTCCATCGTGCAAATGCCGAGAGGGATTCCCGTCGCTACTGTGGCGATCGGAGGGGCGGAGAATGCCGGTTTGCTTGCGGCGCAAATCCTGGCGGGCCGATATCCAGAGATTGCCGCTCGTGTGAAATTATTCCGTCAGACACAGACGGACAAGGTGCTCCAGTCTCCTGAAGCGAAGGGTCTGGTGACCGGAACGAAAGGTCCAGGCCGTCCGAGTCGCCGATCGTGAAGGCCGCCGCAATCGAGCCAGGATCTGTCCTGGGTGTCCTGGGCGGCGGACAATTGGGCGCCATGTTCACCATGGCGGCATGCCGTCTTGGGTATCACGTCGCCGTCTGGGATCCAGATCCAGAGGCGCCGGCGCATCGTCTTGCCACGCACAGCTTTCCTGTTCCGTTCACCGACCAGAACGTTCTTGCCCGCTTTGCCGACCTAGTTAGCGTTGTGACCTATGAATGGGAAAATGTCCCGGCGGAGCTTTGTCGAGCATTGGAGCAGCATAAATCGGTTCGTCCGTCGAGTGCCGTTCTAAGCGTGATTCAGGACCGCCTTGAGCAAAAGGGGTTCTTGGCCTCCAACGGATTTCCCATTCCTTCCTTCGCCCACCTGACCGCTCCCGATCAATTGGCGAATACCGTTCGGCAGGTCGGCTATCCAGCCCTCTGTAAGACGGCCACGGCGGGTTATGACGGCAAGGGACAATGGAGAATCACCCAAGAGTCCGATGTTCGGGAGGTGGAACAAGCATTATCGGAATCCGCTCGCTCTGGCATGCGATGGATCGTGGAGTCTTTGGTGCCGTTTGAGCGGGAACTCTCGATCCTGGTGGTCCGTGGAACTGACGGACAGAGTTGCACCTACCCCTTGGTTGAGAATGAACATGAAGAGGGGATTCTTCAGACCACCAAGGTTCCGGCTCCAGGATCGCCGGCCGTAGCCGAGCAAGCGGCCGCTCTTGCCTGTCAGGTTGTCGATCGGCTGGAAGGGGTCGGGGTTTTTTGTCTCGAACTGTTTCAGCTGCCCAGCGGGAAACTTCTCATCAACGAGATTGCCCCGCGGCCTCATAACTCAGGCCATTACACGCTCGATGCTTGCAGCGTGTCCCAGTTTGAGCAACAGGTTCGCGCCATCTGCGGGATGCCGCTCGGTGAAGTGCGACTGCTGAGCCCAGCCGTCATGGTGAATCTCATTGGGGCCGATGCCGAAATTTTCATGAAGGGTGCAGGTTGTCAGACCCTGCTGGATATTCCTGGCGCAGTACTCCACCTCTACGGCAAGCGCGCGATTCGACCCCGCCGCAAAATGGGACATGTCACGTTTCTTGGGGAGACGTTCAGTCAAGCCTTCGATCATGCCAAGCAATTTCAGCGAACAATGCGCGACCATCTGCATCGTTCGTGAAACGCGAGACTGGCGGGACATGAAGTTTTGAGTTTGACGTTCTGAAAACTTCCGACTCTCGCGTCTCGCCGGTCCCCCAGTCTCGCTCGGCCATCCTGCCACCCTTGTAAACCCAAGCTGTGAGCCATTTTTTGGCCATCCTGCGTCGTTCTATTTTGTGACTTGCTGTAGGGAGATGGATCACAGGATTCAACTCCTCAGGGCGTAGTCTACTGGAAAAACATGGTTCCGCCCTATCGGGGTATCGGTACAGGACTTGCTCCACTCCTAGCGGGCTGCAGGAAAAGACCGCCTCGGCGTTCTTGAAGCGTGAAGTGTGAAGCGTCCGAATCCTGAAACAAACGACGCAGCCCCCGAACAGGAGATCATACACATGAGCAGTCTTGCGGTTCCCTCTGAAAATCATGTCGAGCCATCTTTGGCGGATTCCAGTCAGGACAGTACGATTTCACGTCCACGATATATTGTCCTTCAGTCGCTGGTTGGCGTCATGCTGGCCTATCAATTATTGTTTGAGGCGGAACTGATCGCAAGCCGTCCAACGATCGGGGTGATGGTCGTAGGGTTGGTGGCTATGGTCCTCTGTCTGTGGTATGTGCCGACCTCGATCCTACAGGCCGCGTGGTTCAGCGGGACCGTGGTTGGGATCGATACGGTTCTCGTGACTGCGACCATCTATCTTTCGGGCCATGCTCGCTCGGAACTCTATCTGTCGTACTTCGTCCTCATGCTCATTGCCGCTTCGGTGCGCCGGCTTTCCCATGTCATTGGGTTATCTTTGCTGCTCTGTGCCGGGTATGGCGTCATCCTCTATCAAGGGGTCGTGCAAACCGGTTCGTTGTCGCCGGGGCATCTGCTGGGAGTACCGGTGTTGTTGGTAATGGCAATGTTCTATGGGCTCGCGCTGCAAACGATCGGTGCCGAACGGCAACAAAAAACGGGATTGCTGGGGAGTATCGAGGCTCTGAAAGAGACTGAACGGGCCTTGCAATCGTCGCGCGATCAATTGGAGGTTCGGATCAAGGGGCTCAAGGGCGATCTCTCGCGGTCGAATGAGCATGTCCGGCAAGAGAAGAAGGAACGAGAAGGCATCGAACAGCAATTGCATGAGGCGCTGAAGATGGAAGCGATCGGTCGGATTGCCGGGGGAATGGCTAACGAACTCAGCCATCTCGTTTCGGTGATCGGGAGGCAAACGGGTGTGGTCCTATCCCGCCTCAAGCCGGACGACCCACTCTATGGGCCAGTCGATGACATTTTTCGAAGCGGGGGGCAGGCCGCAGCCGTGACTGCTCAATTGGCTGGGTTGGGTCTCCAGGACGGTCAAATCCGACAGGTACTCTCGATCAAGGCCGTGTTGGAGGAGATTCGTGGAGTGATACGAGGATTCCTACCTGCCTCTATCGATCTTAGTATGGTCATCGAAGATGCACCGATGGATGTGGAGGTCGATCGTGAAGGGCTCGAACAAGTCCTGCTTCATCTTGCGGTGAATGCGCGGGATGCCATGCCAAACGGCGGTCGGCTCAGGATTGAAGCGAAGCAGGCCTACCCTGGGCATGAGAGTGGGCTGGTGAATGGAAGGGGAGGGCATCTACCCAAGGTGCTGATTCAAGTGACCGATACCGGAAGCGGGATGAGCCTAGAGACCCAGTCGCACATGTTCGAACCCTTTTTCTCCACAAAGGAAATGAATGTGGGACTTGGACTCACCGCGGTCTATGGCATTGTGAAACACAGTGCAGGCCAGGTCGATGTCACCAGTCGGCCCGGTGAAGGCACTGTGGTGCGGGTGGCGCTGCCCCTTGTGCGACAGGGCCAGCTGCTAGCTCTATCAGTCCTGGCACATGTTGCAGCCAAAGGCGAGGAAACGATTCTGCTGGTGGAACCGAATGAAATCGACCGTAAGCTTGCTCTCTCCACGTTGTTGCGGCATCGCTATCACGTCTTAGAGGCGAGCTCGCCCGTTGAAGCGTTGCTGCTCACGCAGCGACATTCTGGAGCCATTCATGTTGCCGTGAGCGATCTCATGATGCCGGAGATCGGAGGCCGTGACTTAGCCAGACGGTTGTTGGAGCAGCATCCTATGATGAAGCCGCTCTTTATCTCTGGGTATGACGATGAGGCGATGGTGTCTCATCGCCTCAACCCCCGGTATCTCTTGCGGCGTCCCTATCGACAAATCGGGCTGGTGGAAAAAGTGCGTGAGTTGCTGGATGCGTGAGCAACGGACGATTTGTCTGGTTGCTCTGGTTTGTTTTGTTTATTTGGTTCACTCTCATGACTTCTACAATAGGCCAGATTGAGTGATTATCTATACCGCTTGATTCCCACGATCTGATGCATACATTTGCGACTCGATAGGTTCAGGCAGGAGCAGAGCCGTGTAAGCTGCTGCGACTCTTGGATCACAAGTCGCCGATTATGACGCAACGCTACGCACATCATTACCAGGAAAGCTTGGGGGATGGGGTGGAAGTCTTTGATCGGCCGGCCAGAGGTAGCACAATTTAGCACCCTCGGCAGAATCACCGACTGAGCTACTGCATGGAAGTGGATCAAGAATACAGATTGTCAATCAGCTGATATGTTCCCATGGATCGCACTGTTTGATCGCCCAGAACACCGCATCTTTGAGCTTCTTCAACGGCACGTTCTCCGGATCGCGCACGGCTTGCAGTTTCCTGTCGAGATCGTTGAGCGGCTCGATCGATCGTTGATCGGGAAACTTGCCGAGCGCCCACGCCACTTCCGTGAGCACGGACCAGTCGGTCTTGGGATCCTTCAACTTGGCGAGCAATGGTGCCACCACAGAGGCATCGCCGTGCAGTCCGCCGAGCTGGCCCAATCCCTTGGCTGCTGCGGCTTGTACCTCGAGATCCGGTGACGTATTCATAATCTCAATAAACAGCGGAATCCCCTCTTTGCCGAGATTGCCCATCGCCCCAATCGCTTGCTTCGCCAGATTACGATCCTTGAGCGCCTCTCTCAGCTTTGGCAAGGCCTCGTCGGCTTGCATCTCGCCTAAGAGAGATAGAATCTTGACCTTTCTGTCCTGAGGCGTGTCGGATCGATCGAGCAACTTCAATAGACGCCCCGGCTGACCCCACTCAGCCGCCAGCAACAAGGGAAACTCGTAGACCTCGAGCGCATGCCTCAATTGGCCCAGGGCATAGGCGCCCGGATCTCCCGCCTGGGCCGATTGCGCCGCTTGTCCTGCATCTTCAAACTCGGTCCGGACCTCTTTCTGCCAGTTGACCTTCATGGTACCGAGGAGATAGGTCATCTGACAGGCAGGCCCTTTCCATAGCCGAGACGGGGCATCGGGTAAATCGGCATCCCCTCCGGCAGCCGTCGTCCCCTCCCATGTTTTTCGCTGTTCACATTTCACTTTGATCACCACGTCATACGGTGTATCGGCTTCGCCCACGACCCTGTAGCCCAATTCGCCGATCCGGCGGGCGATAAGCGCGGTAATCGGCGCCGCGTCACCGGCTCCCTTGTCTGTGAGTGCCAGCGCCTCGATGCGCACCGTCTGAATCTTATTCAGCAGCGCTTTCTGCTCCGGCGTGAAATAGTCCCGGTAGGCCCATGAGGGAGGAACAGGAAGTGCCGCGACGGTAAAAACTAGAGTCGCAAGTAGTAGTGCAGCGCGCACCGTACACCTCTTAATCAATTTGCAGACGATGAATACCCTATGCCTCGTGATTATACCCGTCATCGAAGACCGAGGATACTGTAGGCAGGATGAGGTTCTCATCATGATTTCTACGATAGGCCCAATTGAGGGATGATCCTTGTTGCTTGATTTCCACGATCTGTGCCCACCTTCGTCACCCGATAGGTTCATGCAGGAGTGGAGCTGTGCAAGCTGCAGCGGCTCTTGGAGCACAAGTCACCGATCATGACTCAGCGCTATGCTCACCACTATCTGGAAGGTTTGTGGGATGGGGTGGAGATCTTGGATCAGCTGGCCAGAGGTCGCACAAATTTAAGACATACGCTATACGTAAATCATAAAACTATGATAGGTTGGACATCGTGATTCAAGGTTTTCGGGACAAGAAGACGCAACAGCTCTTTGCGGGAGAGATGGTCAGAGAATTCTCCAGTTTCCGGAGAGTCGCTGAGCGGAAACTCACGATGCTTGACAGTGCATCGGACTTGAAAGACCTCCTATCACCGTCAGGCAACCGATTGGAGAGGCTGAAGGGGGATCGGGCCGGACAGCACAGCATTAGAATTAACGATCAGTGGCGGATCTGTTTTGTCTGGATGGCTGACGGACCCCATGAAGTGGAAATCACCGATTATCACTGAAGGAGAATCTGTCATGATCAAGAATGGAATGCGTCCGGTTCATCCCGGAGAAATCCTGTTCGAGGAGTTTATGAAGCCGTCAGACCCGCCGATTAACGCCAATATGCTCGCCAAGGCTCTTGAAGTTCCGGCGAATCGGATCACGGCAATTATCAAGGGCCAGCGAGGCATCACGGGCGATACTGCGGTACGTCTGGCGACGTTGTTCGATACCACAGCTGAATTCTGGATGAATCTGCAGAAAACGTATGAACTGCGTCTCGCCGAGCAAGCTCTACCGGGTAAGGTCAGGAAGCATATTGAGCAACACCGGGGAGCACTCATACCGGCTTGATAAGGAAAAAATCCGTTCCAGGCCAGGAATAATCCACGCAGTATCCTTACATCGCGCACGCTGACGGTTCATCCCCGCGCTCGCGGGGAACACTTCTTGACGACAGCCATCTCCGCCGAGCGTTTCGTGGAGCAATGAAGTTGTGTCGTATCGAGAATTTCCATTTCCATGACCTGAGGCATACCTTTGCCACCACGCTTGTGCAATCAGGGATCGATCTCTACAGGGTCCAATGTCTCTGAGGGCACAAGTCGTCGATCATGACCCAGCGCTATGCTCACCACTATCCGGAGAGTCTGCGCGAGGGAGTGGAAATTCTGGCGCGGTACAGCCTGCCTAGCACAGGGGGGCACAAATTTAGCATACATGGCACAAGCGGAAGTGCCGGCACTGGCGACTAGTGGTGTAAGTTGTTGAAGAATTTGGTGGGCCGTGTAGGGGTCGAACCTACGGCCCGCTGATTAAGAGTCAGCTGCTCTACCAACTGAGCTAACGGCCCACCGGGTATGTGTGTGGCGGATATCTGTGTGCGGCTGCTGTTCCTTGCCTGTGTTTGGTGCGCCTGACAGGATTTGAACCTGTGG
>JANNXZ010000041.1:0-5092 GCA_031409835.1 Nitrospirota bacterium | reverse complement strand
GGGCACAGTGGATGATCGTGGAGCAGGAAAGGCTGTTATGAAGACCGTCGGTCGTCGCCAAGAACACCCCGTTCTTCTCCACGCTTCAGGCGAGCGGCTTGCCGAAGGCGCGCGGTTCAGTGAGGCCATCAGCGGCCTCAGCCGGGCGCTCTTTATTCCCAAAGGCATCAGACGCTTCAAGACCCATGAGGCAGCGAATCTTCACTGGGACACGTGCCTGGCCCAGGGCATGGCAAAATTGGCCGCCGCGCGCGTCCAATGACTGAATACAGCCGTCCCGCCACTCTCGACGACCTGAAAATGCTGCTTCGGTCGCTCAACGCGCATGGCGTCGAGTATTTCTTGATCGGCGGGTACGCGCTGGCCGCTCATGGCTATCCGCGGGCCACCACCGATATCGACGTGGTAGTGCCGGCGACGAGGCAAGCGGGCCGTAGGGTCAAGGACGCTTTAATGGTGTTGCCGGATCAGGTTGCGAAGGAGATCGCCGTCGAATGGTTCGAGGAAGGCGAGAATATTCGTGTGGCCGACGCCTTTGTCGTGGATCTGCTGCTGACGGCGAACGGTCAGACGTACGAGACACTGAGTCAGTATGCTGAGGTCATTGATCTAGAGGGTATCCCCGTCAGGACGATTACCCTTGAAGGGCTGCTGTTGACCAAGCAAACGATGCGAGAGAAAGATGTGCCGGATAGACTCGTGATCGAACGCGCCTTAGCATTGCTGCGTGACGCGACGAAGGGGAATGACCAGCAGACGAACCAGTAGCCTCTCAGCCGACTCCCAGAAAGAAAAGGGTCACCTCAGCACAGTTGATTAGAAAACTATGCACGCACAGTGGCTTGCGTTGAAAGGGAGAATCTGCTGCAAGGTGTGCCCACCAACGAAAAGGGAGGTATGTTCGATGCGAACAAGATTGTTCTTGGTTTCTATACTGACTATTGTGTGCTTGCAAGCGGGGATAGCCACGGCCGCACCCAATCCGGACAATGGCCCTGGCTGCGGTTTGGGCAAGCTTGCGTGGTCGGACTATAAACATCCGAAGAACATCGCTCCGCAAGTGATGATGGCCACCACCAATGGCACGTTCGGGAGCCAGACGTTCGGGATCAGCTTCGGAACATCGGGCTGTACGAACGACGGACAGGTGATGGCGGCACGCAAGTCCGATGTGTTTGTCGCCTCGACGTTCGAAAGCCTCTCTCAGGACATGGCGCGGGGGCAGGGCGAACATCTCGCATCACTGGCGACGATGATGGGCGTTCCTGTTGAGCAACAGCCGGTATTCTTTTCCCTAGTACAGGATCGATATCGAACCTTAGTGGAGAGAGGAGAAGATTCGCCACTCGCAGTCATCAAGGCAATCCAAGAGGCGGCGGTTGGACATCCAGTGCTTACGAGCGTTGCGGCGAGGCCATAAGTATTTTTTTCTCCACAGAGTTTTCTTTTTCGGCTATACTGCGACCGTTACGTCTTATACGTAACGGTGAGCTATCAACTCATACTCATACAAGGAGGGGAACTTATGTTGAAGAAAGTGATCATGCTATCGGTCGCGGTGCTGTTCGGCATGCAGGCAGGTCTGGCGATGGCGGCCAATCCAGATACCGGCCCTGGCTGCGGGCTGGGCAAGCTCGCCTGGGGTGATTATTCGCACCAGAAGAACATCGCGCCTCAGGTATTGATGGCGACCACCAACGGCACGTTCTGGAGCCAGACGTTCGGCATCAGCTCGGGAACCTCAGGCTGCACGAACGACGGGAAGGTGATGTCCGAGCACAAGACGACGATGTTTGCTCAACTCAACTTCGAGAACCTGTCGCAGGAAATGGCGCAGGGCCAGGGCGAACATCTCGCATCGCTCGCCACCTTGATGGGTGTGCCGACCGAGCACCAGGCTGCGTTCTTTGCCATGACTCAGGAGCGGTACACCTCCTTGGTCAAGACAGGGGAAGCTTCACCTGTCGCGATGGTGAAAGCAATCAACGACGCAATCGCCACGCATCCAGTCCTTGCCCAGGTTTCGACTCGCTAACAACCAGTACGGGGCTTCGACGTTGAAGTTGAAGCCCCGTAGCTTTCTGACCCGCCGCTTGCCCATCGTCCTACTTTTGCTCATGCTGCTTCTCGCTCCAGCCTTGCCGGTTGATGCGAGTGAGCCTCCCGAGAATGCCTATCTTATCGAACTGATCGACAAGGGTTTGCAGGCCAAGCTCGCCAGTGAGCGGGAGTGGCATCTCCTGCTCCATTACCGGGAGAATCTCTTTGGCGGCCACACCAGCGAACAGGACGACCCAGGCTTTTTCATGTCGCCCAATGGGAAAACCGATCCACAAGCAGAACTCGACGCGACGCTGAAGCAGTTCTTCTCCAACGATCTCATCGGGCGTTCGAAGCAGCTGGCTCAATGTGCCTTCATTGCACGCTATACCTGGTTGAAGCAACGCCTCGCCTTCGATGAAACCCGCCTCCCGCCGATGGCCTGCGAGCGGTTCGATCGATGGTTCGCCGACTTTGACGTGGAGAGCGTCAGCCTCATTTTCGCGTCAGGGTTCATGAACAATCCCTCGTCGACGTTCGGGCACACGTTCCTTCGCGTGGACCAGCGAGGCCAAACGGACCAGACGCGAATTTTGGCCTATACCATCAACTACGCGGCTGAATTGCCGCCGAACACCGGTCCGGAATATGCCGTGAAGGGAATCTTCGGCGGCTATCCCGGCTACTTTTCCACGATTCCGTACTACCTCAAAGTGCAGGAGTACGGCGATATGGAGGATCGAGACATCTGGGAGTACAAACTCAATTTCACGCCCGATCAGCTCCGCCGTTTGCTGATGCACACATGGGAGATGGGTAACGCGTACTTTGATTACTTCTTTTTTAAGGAGAACTGCTCGTATCACATCCTTTCGCTGGTGGAATTTGCCGAGCCTTCCCTGCACCTGACCGATCGGTTTGCGATCTATACGATGCCTACGGACACGATCCGGAGGCTCATGGAGAAGTCTGAGGTGGTGAACACTGTCGTATATCGCCCGTCACGGGGTACGTTAGTTCGGAAGAAGAAAGCCTTCTTGCCGGACCAAGAATATCAATGGCTACAACGTATGATCGTGACGCCATCGTCCGCCAAGGATCCAGAGTTCCAGAGCTTACCACCGCAGCGGCAAGCCACTGTCCTGGACATTGCGTCGGATTATCTACTCTTGAAGAGTTCAGGTGAGCGACTCAATAACAATCCCTATCAACAGCGAAATCGTGAACTCCTTCTCGAAAGGAGCATGTTGAAAGTTCGGCCTGAGACCGTGGCGATTTCTCCGTTCACGGATCGCCCGGATTCGGGACATGGGACGTCACGGGCGAGCGTTGGCATTGGGTGGCGGAACAAGCAACCGTATGAAGAATGGGCGATTCGGGCGGCCTATCACGATCTACTCGATCCCCAGAAGGGCTACACGCCAGATGCCCAGATCGAAGCGCTCTCGCTGGCGGTCAGACGCTATTCGCCGACAAGTTGGCAAGAGTCGAGTTTCGAGAAGAATCTCAGTGATACGCAGCTTCGTATCGAACGGTTCACCTTGCTCAATATGGTATCGCTTTCGCCAATGGACGGTCTTTCCCGTGCTCCTTCCTGGAAATTCGGCCTCGGCATGAACACGATTCGGCATAGTGACTGCCGGCTCTGCAGCAACGGGTATTTCAACGGAGGGATTGGAGGCTCGGTTGTGAGTCATTGGCTCAAACGAGAACTTCTCTTTGCTTTTGCGGAAGTGGAAGCCAACTACAGCAGCGCATACGAGGAACGGCATCGTATTGGCGGAGGCGGCACGGTCGGTATGCTGAGCGACCTCACGGAGAGATGGAAACTGCTCCTGTCGGGAACCTATCTCCGTTATCCCTTGGGGGATAAGAGCGACGACTTCCGCTGGACCGTCGGCCAGCGGGTCACGTTGCTCCAGAATCTTGCCTTAAGGCTCGACTACAACCACCGCGACCGCGACAACGACGTGATTTTCTCGGTGCAGGCGTTTTTCTAGCCAGAATCCTATGAGCTGCCGGGCAGTTAGCCTTTACTGAGCGGAAGGTGTGCTTGATTGTTCCGCAGGGGCTGACGGAGCTTTTCGTCGCCGCTCAATGAATTTTTCTTGTGATTCTTCAGATTCGATCACGACTTTTGAGATCGGTGGCGGGGAATAACCGTGAATTTCGAGAATCTTATTGTCAGGCCCATACACAATTTTGGTTTCTTCATCGTGGCCCATAGTAAGTTCGATCAGTGAGTAGACCGGTTCCCCCAAGATTCCTATTATACTCAACCAGGCATATCCATAGACCCATGCCCGTCCTGGATTGGGCGAATTGCCCATCTCGTACTTGTAAGTGGCTTCCCGTTTCCCGCCAGTCAATTCATTGGTGGCTGTAGGGTGACCAAGCTCTACTTCCACTTGGTTTCGAGGTGCCCCAACCGCAATGTAGTCGAAGTTCGGTTGCTTGTTCCCGCTGAGAGCCATCCCGATGGAGCAACCAGACAAAACCAAAATCGCATAGAGCCCACATACTGTCGTTACAATCTTAAGTGCCATTACGGTCTCCTTCCATCAATGCTGCGCACGGGAGGTTTGCAAGGAGCGGTACGAAGGCCTTATAGAGGAGTCGAGGAGTTCTGACAAGCGGATTCTTCCGTTAGCCCATTGAAGGGAGGAATTATCCCCTCAACAACCTCGCCCTTCCTTCTCTCGATAGGTTCGGCTATTCTTTCTCCGTGAGTCTCCTCGACCAATTCTTCGTCTATCATCCCGAGCCCTGGCAAGATCGGGATTGGGCTCGGCTCAGTGGGTTGCCGCTTGAAGACGTGTGGTTTCAGGCTGCCGATGGGGCGCGGTTGTTCGGGTGGTACGTTGAGGCGCAGGCAGATCGTCCGGTCATACTCTGGTGTCACGGCAACGCAGGGAATATCATCAACCGGCTGGAAAATCTGCGCGAACTCTACCGCCTGGGACTGTCGGTGTTCCTGTTCGACTATCGCGGTTATGGCCGGAGCCAGGGGAAGCCGTCTGAAGAGGGGCTCTATCAGGATGCGCTGGGAGCG
>JANNXZ010000040.1:0-2341 GCA_031409835.1 Nitrospirota bacterium | reverse complement strand
CACAGGAGGCAACGCGGGTATTGGTGAAGCGATTGCGAAAGCCTTTGCGCGCGAGGGGGCATCGGTCGTGATCACCGGGAGACGGCAAGGGGAGCTGGATCGGGTCGTGAGCGACATTGTGAAAGAGCAGGGCAAGGCCTTTGCCGTTGCCGGATCGGTTACAGATGAACCGCATGTCCAGGAGACGGTGCGTCGGACTGTGCAGCAGTTCGGGCGGCTGGATATCCTCGTCAACAATGCCGGAGTTGGGGACTTTGGGAAACGCCTGCATGAGATCGATGATGCGACCTGGGCGCTGGTGCTCGACGTCAACCTGACCGGGGTGTTTCGCATGACGCGAGCCGTCCTCCCGCAGATGTTGAAGCAGGGGGAGGGAGCGATCGTCAATATTTCCTCCATCGCGAGCCTAGTCGGGCTTCCCACATTGTCGGCCTATGCTGCTTCCAAGGGGGCGCTCGATGCCATGACCAGAGCTCTCGCGGTCGATTACGCCAAGGAGGGCATCCGCTGCAACGTGGTGAATCCAGGACTTATCGATACGCCAATGGCCGCTCCGCTGATGAGCAACCCCGAGCAGCTGAACCCCATTCTGTCGCACTATCCTATCCGTCGAGCCGGAAAACCAGAAGAGGTGGCGAACATGGTTCTCTATCTAGCCTCCGATGAAGCGGCCTGGGTCACGGGTGGAACCTTTCCAATCGATGGAGGGATGACCATCTCGTAAGGAGGCATTCCATGTGAAAGGGGAATGTCACCGCCGCGGCGATGGATGCCTGTCAGTTGATCTGAAAGCCAAACAGCAATCGCGTTCACGAATCTATGGACATCAACGCACATACTCAGTTCTGTGGAGTCATCGGCAATCCGGTCGAGCATTCACTCTCCCCCGCCATTCACAACGCCGCATTTCAGAAGCTTGGACTGAACTTCGTGTATCTGGCATTCCGGGTGGAAGTGATCGGCGATGCGATTAAGGGTTTGCGTGCTCTCGGAAACTTTCGTGGCGCGAGTGTGACCATCCCCCACAAGGTGGCGGCCGTTCCGTTTCTTGACTCTATCGAGCCGACCGCACGTCATATCGGCGCGATCAACACTATTGTGGCTGCAGGCGGGAAACTCACAGGCTATAACACCGACGCGACTGGTGCCTTGCGCGCACTTCGTGAGGGTGGCGTGGCCCTGAAAGGTCAGCGAGTGGTCATGCTCGGATCCGGAGGCGCCGCTCGCGCAATTGCGTTCGCGCTAGGGACAGAGCCTGGGATCGAGCACTTGACTATACTAGGAATCGATGAGCAGGAACGCGCAGCCTTGGCCCAAGATCTCCGGTCGAAGACGGGGATGACCGTACAGGAATCGCCGCTTGATGATGGTATGTTGCAAAAGGTTCTTCCGGATGCTCATGTGCTGATCCATGGCACACCGATAGGTATGTCGCCAAAAGTCCACGAGACCTCTGTACCTGCGACGCTGCTCCATGCGGGACTGACGGTCATGGATATCGTCTATAACCCTCGGGATACCCGGTTGCTGAAGGATGCCAAGGTGGCAGGTTGTCGTGTGATTCCAGGGCTCGAGATGTTTCTTCATCAAGCCTCGGCGCAGTTCGAGCTTTGGACCAATCAGGCCGCTCCAACCGACGTCATGCGCGCTGTCCTGGAATCCCGCTTCTCATGAACATCGTGCTGATTGGTTATCGGGGGACTGGCAAGAGTTCAGTGGGCAGGCTGCTTGCCGCGCGATTGGGACGAGCGCTCGTGTCAACCGATGCGGAAATCGTCAAGCGGGCTCATCGTACGATTCCGGAGATTGTCGCCCAAGAGGGATGGGAACATTTTCGTGATCTAGAGTCCGATATCTGCAGAGAGTTTGCCGGTCGCGACTTGCTTGTGATCGATACCGGCGGCGGGGCTATACTTCGTACGCAAAATGTCGAAGCATTGAAGAAGAATGGCACATTGTTTTGGCTGGAGGCCTCCGTCGGGACGATCACAAAACGAATCAGTAGGGATACACAGCGCCCCTCGTTGACGGGGACCAAGTCGTTCGTCGATGAAGTTCAGGACGTGTTGCAGGAGCGAACACCGAAATACCAAGCAGCCGCTGATCACGTCATCACGACTGACGGTCGATCAATCAATCAGCTGGTTGAGACCATACTGACGCTGGTGTGATCATGCTCGATCATTACCCCGTCACATCAGGATGAGCCTATCCGTCGCCTCATCCTTGACAAGGCCTTCCTTGAAGTGGTTGAAATAGCCAAGTGCGCCCGTAGCTCAATGGATAGAGCATCGGACTTCGGATCCGGGGGTTGGGGGTTCAAGTCCCTCCGGGCGCACCA
>JANNXZ010000039.1:0-2574 GCA_031409835.1 Nitrospirota bacterium | reverse complement strand
TCTTTTCGCCACTCACG
The DNA here is from genome assembly GCA_031409835.1 of Nitrospirota bacterium. Lineage (GTDB taxonomy): Bacteria > Nitrospirota > Nitrospiria > Nitrospirales > Nitrospiraceae > Palsa-1315. The sequence goes on along the minus strand of JANNXZ010000039.1, from coordinate 2,557 downwards.
AAATAATAGGGCGAGAGCCTGGCCCGGCCGGACATTCGGTTCATCTCACCGGTCACCGGATCGAAGTAGTCGAGTTCATACAGGCGGCCCTTGTGAAACTCCTGAAGGACATAGGGTGTGTGGGGAAAGGAGGCCAGGGCCTTGTCGATGGCGTCGGCCCACTCGCTTTGCGGCATATCGTGTCCGACCGATACACCGCGACTGCCCCAGGCCAGTTCGGAAAATCCCGATGGCTTGATCACGAAATGCCGCTCTTTCTGGGTTGCCGCGGCCAGCTCGTGCCAGTTCATCACGGCTCGCCCGCCAATCGCCAAACCAGGAATTGTGGCGGACGGAGGAATCGGCGCAGGATCGAGAATCCAGGTATGCGGCATGATGGTGGTCAAGTGCAGGAAGACCTCTCGGCCCAATGCCTGCTCCCAGAAGGGTCGCAAGGCTGGGTGATGGAGGAGGGCAAAGGCAAGCTTTTCCTCCAGCGCCGGCTTGTACGGTGGCGTGACGGCGACCCGGTCCTTCTTGATCGCATATTGGACAAGTTCGGACTTTGGAATGTTCAAGAGGTCGAACAATTCGTAGAAACGGTAAATCAAGGCGATGGGCTGATCCGTTCCATCGTGTATTATCCTGAGGCCCTCTTCGGTGAATCGAATGTGACGAGGTTCCGCGCAGTAGGTGTCGAGGCCGATCGCTCGAAGCCGGGCCGCGAGCCACGTCATCTCAGGCCGATAGTCTTTGGCTTCCTCGGACATCAGAATCGCGACGCATCCAGTATGCTGGGCGAGCTGGGCTCTCAGCATGGCTGCAAATCCCCGTACCATCCCCTCGGAGCCTCCCACGAGCGAGAGACCGCCAGCCGCCCCATCGGCATAGAGCGCCGAGAGGCATGCGGTCATACCGATTCCTCCAGGAACTGAGTCGAGTTCGGTGATCACCATGCCGTCCTGAGTGGGGATGATATCCGGTCGGATGATGGCAGGAAGCTGGTCGCGAAACCGTTTCATCCGGCTGTACGCCAGCAGACCTTCCGGCTTTCCTTGATCAAGGTATCCTGCGACCCAGGTTGGCTGGAGGCCGCGTACACTGTCGTGATAGAGGCGGTTCAGGGCTCGATAAAAGGAGAGGAGCTGCGGTCCGAGTCGGTGGAAAAAATCTAACTGGTCTTTCGTGAGAGGAAATGGCGCAGTGGCAATGCGCCAGGTCGTCGTGGTTGTGGCCACTTCGGGGGTTGAAGCCTGTCCGGGCAGAGATGGAAAGAGCCCAGCTTGGCTCAGCTGGTCACGAATGACCGCGCAACGATGTAAGAGGTCGGAGGTAGCCAAGTCAGACAGAGGCGGTATCCGTGTCAAAGAGTGCCCCTCATTCGAGGTCGAAGGAACTGTAACACGGGCCTTAGGACCGTACAAGGGGCGAGAGGAGCGATGGAAACAGTGACATGCCTTGGGCACTTCTATGGAAGGGTGCTAGTATGGGCGCACACCGATTGGATTCCTTTCATGTCCGCATATCATATACCGATGAGCTGGTAGGCGATTTCGTGACACCACCGATTGTACTGTCACAACTTGTGCCGAGCCGCACCTGTCTCCAGTGCGATGTCTGTTGCCGATTTCCGGACCCCGATAGCGCCCTCCGTCCGTATTTTATTGAGAACGAAATCGCTGGGGCTCTGGCTGGGGGCGTTGAGGAAACGGCTTTTCCCAATCGGCGAGGGTCACAGGTCATCCTGGTTCCCGAACCTCACGGAAACGGGTATCTCTGCCCGGCATTCGAAACAGCGACCTCAACCTGTCGTATCTATGAGCAGCGTCCGCTCGATTGCCAGCTCTATCCTCTGGCGCTGATGTGGAATGAACCGCACGATCAGGTCTTGTTGGGGTGGGATACGAAATGCCCGTTCATGCGAGATGAGATTCCGGGAGAGATTCAGCACCATGCCGACCGAGTGATGGCCTTGCTCGATCAACCGGTCATCCATGACCAAGTCGTTGTGCATCCTCGCCTCATCGGACGGTTTCAAGAGGACGTGGTCGTGCTTGCCCGCCTCCCGCGCCTTACCGAGGCTGTGGTTACTCGATGGGGGCTTGCGCCGTTGCATCGGCTCACATTGGACGATATTCCACGAATGACGGCGGCCTTGGATCGGTCAGAGTGGTGCCGCGCGCGGTCGCTCGCGGCCTATTCGCCTGTGTATCACTACATGTGGAATGGGTTATTGGCCTACTGGTGGATGGAGATTCAGGGGGCCTTGTGCCTCTTCGCGCAATCGCCAGATGGTTGGTTTATGCCGCTGCCTCCTATTGGGACCGGCTCGATCGATGCGGCCCTGTCAGACGCGATGGGGCTGCTGCGGCGCTGGAACGGGGACTCACCAGTCAGCCGAGTTGAGAACGTGCCGTCCCAGTTGGTGCCGGAGTTGGAGCGGCTGGGGTATCGTGTGGCGCCTAAGGAGCCGGACTATTTGTATCGTGCGACGGACCTCGTAGCCTTGGCGGGCGATCGATATAAGTCTCAACGCGCACTATGCAATCGATTCGAACGAGAGCAGTCCTTTGAGATG
>JANNXZ010000038.1:0-6886 GCA_031409835.1 Nitrospirota bacterium | reverse complement strand
CCGGCCTTTCGCATCGTCAACGCCAAGGTCTGTTCGACTTGCGCGGAAAATCTGGTCTCTTCTCGCTGTGTTTGAACGAAGGACTTCACGATCCGGATGCCGGAGATCACTTCCTCGATCAGCGTACTCATTGCAGCGGTGTGATCTTGAATCGAGGTCGAGAGAGATTTCAGTCTTCGTCCAAAGACCTTGGCCACAAGAACGAGCAACGGGAGCAGAACCAGGATCAAGAGGCAGAGCCGCCAATTCATCATCAGCAAGAACGTGATCCCTCCGATGAAGGTCACGAGTTGTTTCGCGCTATCGATTGGTGTTTCGGTGACGACCGATTGAATGACCGTCACATCGTTCATAAGCCGTGAAAGGAGTTCGCCCGTTCGCCGGCGGGCAAAGAAGCTCACCGATAGGGTATGCAGATGCGCAAATAAATGCCGGCGAAAGTCGGCGATGATGCGTTGAGAAATCCAGGCAGTCAGATAGCTATGGCCCATCGAACAGAGTCCTTGCAGGATGACGAGTCCAAGAAAGACGGTGATCATGTCCGTCATCCTGGACTGGTCGTGCTGCACGGTAATGATGTCCCACAAGGTACCGGCCAACCGCAGTAGGGCTAGATTGATGGCGGCGACACCCATGACTAACAGGCCTGCCAGCGCCATGCGAGATAGGTAGGGCTTTAGGAACGGGATAAATCGTGAGAAGGTGGACATAATGACGCGGTGATCTTAGAGGAGGTGGCTACGGAAAACCAAGTGAGAACAGTGCGGGGGAGAGGTAAGCTGGAGGCGTTGCCGGTAGTTATAGCTGTGCGATGGACTCGATCAGGTTCTTGTTGATAGCCACGAAATCCAAGCGCTCTTTCTCATCGATCACCACGTCGGTAAGGCTGATAAAGAGACGTTGCTCTTCGTTGATCGCATCGGATACACGATTCCTCATGGGAGGAATGAGAAAGTCTCCAACGTAGACGCAATTCACAGTCCGGACGCGGATGCGAACCTTCTTGCCTTCGGGCACGTCCCCCTCCTCCCCCTTCACAGGCGAAGTCTAGCTTTTACGACGTTCGAACTTTTGACGCCGGCGCAGCTTCTTGTACTTGTGCTTGCGCATCTTTTTCCGGCGTTTTTTTAGCACACTGGACATGCGTTATCTCTCCTGCAAGGGGCGGAGTGTAGAAGTTTTTGCTGCAAATTGCAAGCACATTGGCGTATTAAACGGATCATGATGGGGACGTGATCGAATGTTTTGTGGACCTATCGAGCGACGCGAATCAGCTCATGCGCCGCTTGACCTGCCTGATACTCATTCCTATATACTGCCGACATCATGCGCCCATACAAATTTTCATTGATTCCCGTCTTACTCCTGCTCGGCTCGATATCGTTGATCGGCGTCGGCTGTGGGGGCAAGAAGATTCAATATCCCGAAGATCACGAACGGTACCTCCGTATCGATCGGGCGGTGGACTCACTTCGCCAAGCGTATGTGAAGAAAAATTTGTCGGACCTGGCCTCGCTTATGATGCCGGCTGAACAGCTTGACAGATTGCGGGAAGAGGCCCAGGGCGATTTCGAGACATTTAGTGCCATCACGTTGGATTTCGCAGTCGAGCGCATTATGATCGAAGGAGACGACATTGATGTGTTTGTACATTGGCAGGGGCTATGGAAAAAAGATGCGGACGATCCGGGTCTCCGTCAGCGAGGCCATACGAAATTGCAGTGGGCCGGCACGCAGTCAATTCTCTTGCGCGGGGTTCAGGGCGATGCTCCCTTCGGTATGAAAGCTCGGCAGGCCACCATTGACCCCCCACGTTCCCCTATAAAGAAGTAGTCCATGCCATCTCGTCAATCTCGCGCTCCGGCACAGGCCGATTTCCTGGTCATCGGGAGCGGTGTAGCCGGTCTTCGCGCGGCGTTGGAGTTGAGCCATGCCGGCCGTGTCATCGTGCTGACAAAGGGGCATCCGCTTCAGAGCAGTTCGATCCATGCACAGGGCGGGGTGGCGGTGGCAATGAGTGAAGAAGACGATGTGGCCATCCATCTAACCGACACGCTCAAAGCGGGGAATGGGCTCTGTCGGAAAGAAGCCGTGCGGGTCCTCGTGGAAGAAGGGCCTGATCGGATTCAAGAATTGATCGGGTGGGGGGCCAAGTTCGACAAAATCGGCGGCAAGTTCGCGTTTGCTCGGGAGGCTGCCCATAGTCGAAGCCGCATTCTGCGCGCGCGGGGGGATGCGACAGGAAACGAGATGGTGCGAGTGTTGATTGCCGAGGCGAATCGGCAGGAGCGTATTCGGCGATTGGATCATCACTTTACCGTGGACCTCGTCGTTGATGATGGACGTTGCTGCGGGGCCGTTGTGTTGGATGAAGGTTCCGGTCGCCAGTTCGTGTTGCCGGCTCGCGCGGTCGTGCTGACCACCGGAGGGGCTGGGCATATCTATGCGCGGACGACCAATCCCCCGAATGCCACGGGTGATGGAATGGCCATGGCGCTGCGCGCGGGCGCGGTGCTTCAAGATATGGAGTTCGTTCAATTCCATCCCACGGCGCTGTATCTGCCGTCGAGCCCGCCGTTCTTGTTGTCGGAAGCGATGCGAGGCGAGGGTGCGCAGCTACGCAATACTAAAGGGGCGCTGTTCATGCAGCAATACCACCCCATGGGCGCATTAGCGCCGAGAGATATCGTGTCGCGGGCAATTTTGGCGGAGATGGCGGCGACGAAAGCGCGTCATGTCTATCTTGACGTCACTCACTTGGGGGCAGAGTTTGTGAAGCGGCGGTTCCCAACCATTTATGCGACGTGCCTTCGCTATGACATCGATATCACGGAAGAATGGATCCCTGTGTCTCCCAGCGCGCATTATATGATGGGCGGGGTCTGGACTGATCTGAACGGCGCCACAACGGTTCCAGGGCTTTTTGCCGCTGGGGAGGTGGCCTGTAGCGGTGTGCATGGAGCGAATCGTCTAGCGAGTAATTCTTTGCTTGAAGGATTGGTGTTTGGAGCACGCGCGGCATCGGCAGCCGTGGCGTTTGCCGACAGACAGGAGCCTCCGACACTCTCGTCTCAGGAGGCCACGCTCCGAGCGGGCCAATTCGGCACACTGGAAGATGCGGAAAAGTTGCGAAGCTCACTCAGGCGAACGATGTGGGGGCAGGTCGGTGTCATACGTTCTGGCGAGTCGCTCATCCGGGCCTGTGCTCAATTGTCACGGTGGGCGCAACTCGTGACTCAGCCGTTTGCGAGCCGAGCCGCGCTGGAAGTGAAGAATATGGTACAGGTGGCCCAATGCGTTGCGGAAGCGGCGCTGTGGCGAGAGAACAGCATCGGAGCCCATTACAGGTCTGATTTTTCGGGGGCCAAGCGGGCTGGGTGGCAACAGCATAGTCGCCTAACGAGCGGGGAAGTTGTCAGCGGGAAGACGGTCCAGAAGAAATCGCGGGGGTTGCTGTTGTCTCCGCGGGGCCGTATCGGGTGACTGGTCGCTCCATGATGACGCCATCGCGGACCAGGAACGTGCGGTAATATCGGAGGACTTTCCGGACGTATTGTCTGGTTTCATCGTACGGGGGAAGTGCCTGATAGCGGTCGACCGCATTCTCTCCGGCATTGTAGGCTGCCAGGGCCAGCGGTAAATTCCCATGGAAGCGGTCGAGTAACTGGCGTAAGTACCTCGTCCCCCCACCTACATTATCATCCGGATCATACATATCCCGCACATCCAGCCGCACGGCGGTTTGCGGCATCAGTTGCATCAGGCCAATCGCGCCAGCGCGAGAAACCGCCCGTGGATCGAAGTTCGATTCAGCTTTGATGACGGCTCGGATCAACGCGGGATGGAGCTGATGTTGGGAAGAGTACCGACGAATGACTGGTTCGAGTTCCCGCTCGGACAAGGTGGCGTGGAATCGGCTGGATTCACCCTCAATTTTTCGATAGCGCGAGTCTGACGGGACGTTGGTGAGGGAGATTGAACCGTCGCGCCCGACAAACTGATAAATTTCTGCCGTGGTTGCTGGCACGGAGAAGGCCAGTGAGCCGATTCCCGCTATGACCGTTGAGGTGAGCCCAATGGCCGCGTGCCGCCGGAGGGATGTCATGATGAGAGAAAAGGTGTTGTGCATGGTTGCAACGATACCAGTCTGCCACTGGGTGTCAACAAAATGCAGGTCTTGTGCCTGGATGTCAGCCAAAATTAGTACAGAAAAACAATGGGGTCTGTTGGGGTATGGGTCGGCTAGGGTTCGAGAAAACGCGTTCGGTTGGCAATAAACAGTCTGTGGATTTTCCGGGTGAGAAGCCCCGGTGTCCCATTCCCCACCGGATGTCCGTCTATCATGGTGACCGGCATCACTTCCATACTCGTGTTGGTAAGAAAACATTCGTCTGCTTTATGAATCGCCTCGATTCCGAAATGTCCTTCATCAACTAGGATCCGTGCTTCTTGCGCGAGGCTGAGCACGATGTCGCGTGTGATTCCGTCTAATAGGCCGCATGCAAGTGCTGGGGTGCAGAGCCGGCCAGCTCGGGAGAAAAAGAGATTGCTGACGGTGCATTCCGTCAGGTGCGATTCCCAATTGAGCAGGATGCTGTCGAAGGCACCGGCCGCAATTGCTTCCCGTTTGGCCAGGATATTGTTCAAGAAGTTGGTAGCCTTGATCTGGGGTGAGAGGGCGCTGGGCAGATTCCTTCTTGTCCGGGCGACGATCAGGTTCACGCCGGTACGATATTGCTCAGGTGAGGGAGGGTGAAGCGGTTTGGTCATGATCACCACGGTGGGGGTTGGGCACAGGGCTGGATCAAGACCGATGTCGCCGGCTCCTCGGGAGATGGTGATGCGAAGGTACGCGTCGGTGCGTTCGTGTCCGACGTCATTCCGTGTCATTGCTTCGTGGAGAAGTGCCGGCCAACTGCGCTCAGGGATGGGGATAGTCAGGCCGATCGCGTCTGCAGACCGGCGAAGCCGGGCAAGATGCTGGTCTCGCATGAAGATTCGGCTCCCGTAAGAGCGAATCGTTTCATAGACACCATCGCCGTAGAGAAAACCATGATCGAAGACGGAGACGACGGCCTCTTCTTCTTTCACAAATCGATCGTTGAGATAAATCCACATGGTTACGTGTGTCGCAATGCGCTAAAAAATGCTTGGGCCTTCTGAATCGTTTCCTCGTATTCCTTGGCCGGATCGGAGTCGGCGACGATTCCTGCACCAACCTGCAAGTATCCCTTCCCCGCACACCATACCAACGTTCGAATCACGATATTGAGATCGAGGTTGCCGTTCCAGCCGATGTACCCAAACGATCCGGTATAGGGGCCCCGGCGTACCGGTTCCAGTTCCTCGATAATCTCCATACAGCGGATTTTCGGTACGCCTGTGATGGTGCCGCCTGGGAACAGTGCCCGAATCAGATCGAAGGGCGTGGCATCCGGTTTCAAGAGGCCGCTGATATGGGACACGATATGGCTGACGTGGGAGTACTGTTCGATCGCCATGAATTCATCAACCGTTACACTGCCGAATCGACAGACGCGGCCCAGGTCATTTCGTTCGAGATCGACGAGCATGAGGTGTTCGGCCCGCTCTTTTTCATTCGCAAGTAATTCGCCGATGAGGCGTTGATCGTCGCGTGCGTCGAGTCCGCGTGGCCTGGTCCCGGCGATCGGCCGCGTATCCGCCTGCCGGTCGTGCAAGCGGACCAGTCGTTCGGGCGAGGAACTGATCAACGTCACATCGTCGAAGTGTATAAGCCCTGAGAAGGGCGAGGGGTTCACGGCTTGGAGACGTCGATAGAGTTCTTGCTCGTAGGGCTGTCGGTCTGTGCCATCGTTGTAGGCACTGGGAGGTTGTAGGGTGAATCGATGCGATAGGTTGGCCTGGTAGATGTCGCCGGCTGCAATATACTCCTGGCAGCGACTGACTCGTTCGAGGTAGGCCTCCCTGGTTTGGTCGGGGTGAAAGGCCATCTGATCGACGGGGGGGAGATTCTCAAGGGGAGCGGGCCTTCTGTTTAATCTGGTTTCCCACTCGGCCAACCGGTCTAAGCCCTCGCGATAGAGCTTCTCCCGGGGCTCTCCTAAAAACCGTTCCATCGTTGGACAAAAGATTATCTGCAGACGATCAGTTTGATGATCGACGACGGTGACGATGTCGTATAGACCGAATTGCAGATTAGGCAGCTGCAGGTCGTCTTGGGCCATGGATGGGAGCGTTTCAAACTCGCGTGCGAGGTCGTAGTTGAGGTAGCCGACGGCTCCGCCCCAAAAGGGGGGTAGGCCTGGAGAAGGCTCGATCTGGGGGCAGGTGAATAGGCGGCAGAGGCTTTCAAGGGGATCATGCGAGGAGTATTCGCGTCCATCAAGGGTGCGCAGGGAGGCTCGTCCCTGTCGCCCCGTCAGCACCGAGAAGGGGTTACTCCCCAGAAAAGAATACCGGCTTCCGCTGTCTATCCGCTTCCCGCTGTCAAGGAGGAACGATGGTTGAGAGGGGGAGGCAATCAGGCAGTACAGCTCAAAGGGTGTCCTCCCTTGGCCCTCCACTGTGAGGACCAGGGGTTGTGGCGGCCCACCAAGGAACGATGGTTGGGAGAAACGAGTCATAACAGGTGAATGTGGATCGCTCCATACATACCGAGCCACTCACTATACGCTACTGTATTGGCTGCGTCACAGCACATGCTCGACTTGACAATTTCACTGTGATTCTGCTTGAATTGCGCGCCCGTCATCGGCAGAGTCTGTGCGTCATGGGCTGCATTGCACTCTCCTCCGTGGGTACGACATGCCCCCTTCACAAGATCCATTGTACGCCGGGCTCGGCCAAGCGATCAGGATCGGAACAGATCTGGTCGCTGCGCTGATTGTCGGGGGAGGGTTAGGAT
>JANNXZ010000037.1:0-2250 GCA_031409835.1 Nitrospirota bacterium | reverse complement strand
TTCGCTTTCATGTCTGCTCTCCTTTCTCAAGGTTGCTCGGCCCGAAGGGGCGCTTCGTTTAAGAATCTTTCACAACCAAAGCCCCATTGCAATTCATTATCGCCACGTCTGAGACCTTCGTCAACTCGGTCCATAGAGTTTTCTTGAGTTTGATTTTCATCATTGGCGACACTGGTTCTCAATCTCGCGGCGTCATCATGCGACGACGGAGGCACATCATACCGTGCCCTATTTTCAGGATGGAGGGGAAGGAACGATGGAATGGAGGATGTATCCGGTCGGACTTAGCTTGCTTCGCGGTAGCCGCATTCTTCGCTACGGCATTGGACGCTGCGACCGACTTGCTTGCTGACCTTTTCAATGAGGAACGGGGCGCTGCAGGTTGGACAGGTCTTGTTGATCGGACGATCCCACAGGGCATATTCGCACGCTGGATACTTGCTGCAGGCAAAAAATGACCGCCCTTTTTTGGTGCGCTTTTGGACAAGATCGCCTCCACAGCCTGGCTGAGGGCACTTCACACCCAGCGCGAGCGGCTTGGTGGTCTTGCACTCCGGGTAGGCGGAGCAGGCGATGAACTTTCCAAACCGGCCGGTCTTTACCACCATCGGACTGCTGCATTTCTCGCACTTCTCATCCGTCGTCAACTCAATCTTCGGGACAATTTTAATGGTACCATCCTCGAGCTTCTCAAAGTTCTGCGTGTTCTTGCAGGGAGGCTTCTCCTTGTACGCAGGACAAGCGAGAAACTTGCCGTTCCGTCCCCATTTAATCTCCATCATCCTGCCGCATTTCTCGCATGGAACATCCGTCGGTGGCTCCACCGTGTCCTTAGGGCCAGGAATCGTCTTCGCTTTCTCCAGATCCGTTGCGAAGGTTCCGTAAAACTCACGCACCGCCATCACCCACGGCTTGTTGCCTGCTTCGACTTCGTCCAACTCCTCTTCCATGTGCGAGGTGAAGTCGACGTTGATCAGATCCGGGAATCCCTTCATCAGGAAATCGTTCACGGTCCGTCCTGTTTCGGTTGGACCGAACCGCCCCTCCACCTTCTCGGCATATTTGCGATCCTGAATCGTCGAAATGATGCTCGCATAGGTGGAGGGCCGGCCGATGCCTTTTTCTTCCAGTTCCTTGATCAGCAAGGCTTCGTTATACCGAGGCGGAGGCTGGGTGAAGTGTTGCTTCGAGAGCACGCCGGGGACCGTCTGTCCCTCCAGGGATACGAGCTGCAACCGCTCTCCCTCGCTGAGCAGCGGCAGCTGGCGCTCGGCCTCGTCCTCCTGCTCGCTCTTTTCCTTCTGCGCCAAGAGTTCCTTATCGCTCCCCTCCATATACACAATCGTATGGCCGGGAAACTTCACCACGGTGCCGGTTGATCGGAACAGAAATTTCCCGTTCGTCTTGACGGGACTCGTCTCTACGCGAGTCACGTCGAAAATCGCAGGGACCATCTGCGACGCGATAAACCGGTTCCAGATCAATTGGTAAAGCTTCAGAATGTCCGGCTCTAAGTACTGCTTGATCGACTCAGGGTCGCGCGACGCTGAGGTAGGACGAATCGCTTCGTGCGCTTCTTGTGCCGCTTTCTGCGTCTTATACACATTCGGCGTGGCGGGCAAGTATTCAGCGCCGAATCGCTCCAGGATCACCTGCCGCGCTTCCGCCATCGCCTCGTTCGAAATTCGCGGCGAATCCGTCCTCATGTAGGTAATGAGTCCGGTCTGACCTTCCGCCCCAATTTCGATCCCTTCGTACAATTTTTGCGCCAGAGTCATCGTTTTCTTCGATGAGAAATGCAACTTGCGCGCAGCCTCCTGTTGGAGCCGGCTGGTGATGAAGGGCGCGACTGGATTTCGTTTTTTTTCTTTTCGTTCGATCGAGTCGACGGCAAACTCTTTCCCTTGAATAGCCGAGACGATGCGCTGGGCATCGGCCTCTGTCGCAAGCGACGCGTCCTGCCCATTAATGCTATGCAGTTTGGCTTCGAATGACGGAGGGTTGGTCCCAGCTAACATCACCGCAATCGACCAGTATTCCTCAGCGCGAAAGGCTTCTCGTTCCTGTTCACGTTCGCAAATCATCCGCATCGCCACGGACTGAACCCGGCCCATGCTGAGCCCTCGGCGCACCTTGGTCCAGAGCAGCTGGCTACCTTGGTACCCCACAATCCGGTCAAGCACCCGGCGAGCCTGCTGCGCATTCACCAATTTCATATCGACCTGTCCCGGCGACTGCAGCGCGCGCTTG
>JANNXZ010000036.1:0-6702 GCA_031409835.1 Nitrospirota bacterium | reverse complement strand
GCCAGGAACTCACCGAGGCGATCGTGGAGCAGGTGGCCCTGGCCTACTGCACCTATGTGAAAGATCGTGAGGTAAAGACGATCTCGGTCGGGCGAGATGGCCGACTGAGTTCACCAGGGCTTCACCAGGCTCTCGTGCGGGGGCTCCTCGCCGGCGGGCTGAACGTGGTAGATATCGGCATTTGTCCCTCGCCACTCGTGTACTTTTCGCTGTTTCAACTGCCGATTGATGGCGGCATCATGATCACCGGGAGCCACAATGCGGCAGAATACAATGGATTTAAGATCTGCATCGGAAAAGACGCGATTCATGGTGAGGAGATCCAGGCGCTTCGAGCGGTGATGGAGGCTGGTTCTTTTGTATCTGGCGCTGGACAGTTATCGGAACATCCCATCATTCCCGACTATCTGGCCTATCTCAAAAAGAGCTTCACCCACGTCAATGCCAAGCGCCTGCACGTCGTCATCGATTGCGGGAACGGAGTGGGGGCTTTGGTGGCGCAACAGGCCTTAGAGCTCCTGGGCTGTCGGGTCACAGGGCTCTATTGCGATCTCGATGGGAGATTCCCGAACCATCATCCTGATCCCACGGTCTTAGAGAATCTCGACGACTTGATTCAGGCCGTCAAACAACACAAAGCCGATGTCGGGATCGGCTACGATGGAGATGCCGACCGTATTGGGACGATCGATGAGCAGGGCAATGTGTTGTGGGGCGATCGCCTGATGGTGATCTACGCGCGAGATATTCTTGCCGAACAGCCGGGGAGCACCATCATTTCAGAGGTCAAATCCTCGCAGAGTCTCTATGATGATATTGAGAAACATGGAGGTCGGCCGATCATGTGGAAAACCGGCCACTCCCTGATCAAGGCGAAGATGAAGAGCGAGCACGCCGTCTTGGCCGGCGAAATGTCCGGGCATATGTTCTTTGCCGATCGGTATTTTGGGTATGACGATGCAATTTATGCCTCGTGTCGGCTCGTAGAAATCCTAGCCAAGACCACTCGTCCGCTCTCCGCATTGGTGGCGGATCTTCCGAAGACGTCCGTCACCCCGGAAATTAGGGTAGACGTGTCGGACTCTATGAAATTCGAGTTGGTTAGGCACGTGCAGGACCGGTTGGCAGACTGTGCGAAGACCAGTGAGGAGATTGGTCCTTCTAAGTTGGTGGTGCGCGATGTCGTCACCATTGATGGGGTCCGTGCCATTTTCGAGGATGGGTGGGGCCTGGTCCGAGCGTCGAACACTCAGCCGGCCCTTGTATTACGGTTTGAAGCCACCTCGCCGGAGCGATTAGCCACGATCCGTGCAGTCATTGAAGGCGAGCTGACTAGGGCCAAACAATCTCTTGGCTGTTAGCCCGCATCATTCGGTCGGCCTCCCTTTATGGTATGTGCGGTGTTGCGCGTGCCTAGCCCTAGCCTGCCTAATCCTGAGTGCTGGAAGCAGTGAAGTCTCATGGGCTGGGTCTGCTAGTGACCCTTCTTCAGCGCGATCCTTCCAAGTTGGGGAACAGCTTACCTACGAAATTTCTTGGCTGAATATTACAGCTGGCACAGCTGTGATGGCGGTGAGTGCTGCCGGTACGGACGGAGAACGGTCGCTGGCGAAACTGACCACCACGGCGCAGTCGAGGCCTGTCATCACCAAATTCTTTCCCGTGGATAACCGAGTCGAGTCAATCGTCGATGCCTCTGCGCTGGTTCCAGAGCATTTGATCTTCAGGCGGCGAGAGGGGAAGAAGAAAGAAGATATCGAGTACACATTTCATCAGAAAGAGGGGAGGGTCACAGTTGTCAAAGGCGGGATGACTGAAACAGTGGAGATGCCGACGGGCACCCAAGACGTGATCTCCTGTCTCTATTTTGCGCGTAGTACATTATCGTTCCAGCCCGGCTCATCTCTGACGATGAACGTGTATCACGACAAAAAAAACCGCAAATTGGACGTGCTGGTTGAAGGGATCGAGACTGTCAGTGGTCCATGGGGGGACGTTGAAACGGCTCGTGTGTTGGTGATCATGCCGTTCCAAGGTCTCTTCTTGAACCAGGGCAACATCCGGGTATGGTTTACCAACGATGATCGGCGTATTCCGATTCGCATGAAAGCCAAGGTTATCATTGGGTCGATTGTGGCCGACCTCGTCAGCGGATGGCAGGTGTCTTCACCGACCCAGTGAGGCAGGTAACCAGCTGTTCGTTGCCCGCCCAGTTCAAAACAGTTATACTCGCCTCTATCATCATGGGACAGTTTCCTCTTACTTTAAGCAGATTTATCACTCAGAAGCAGGCGGTTCCCCCAGGAACCGTTGGGAAATTTTCCAGTCTTCTCACTCAAATCGGCCTGGTTGGGAAGCTCATTGCGCAGGATCTCAGACATGCAGGGCTGATCGATATCCTGGGAACGACCGGTGAGACCAATGTGCAGGGGGAGACAGTCAAGAAGCTGGATGAGATTGCGAATGAGACATTTCTCAAGGTGTTTCACCATAGCGAACACGTGTGTGCACTGGCATCTGAAGAGATGGAAAAGACGGTCCTGCTATCTGAGAATTGGCCGCAGGCCCAGTACATGTTGCTCTTCGATCCTCTCGATGGCTCATCGAACACGGACTGCAACATGCCACTCGGCACGATTTTCTCCGTTGTAAAGTCCGAGCGCAAAGACCGGATGCCGACCGAGGATGACCTTGTCCGAAAGGGAACAGAGCAGGTGGCAGCCGGCTATCTCCTCTATGGGTCAAGCACCATGCTGGTCTATACGGTTGGACAAGGAGTCCATGGGTTTACATTGGAGCCAAGCATCGGCGAATATCTGTTGTCCCATGAGCAGATCCGGATTCCCGCTCGAGGCAAGGTCTATGGCGTGAACGAAGGGAATTATCATAAGTGGCCCGGAGGGATGCAAAAGTATATCGACAGTCTGAAAGTCAAGGATACAGCGACCGGGCGCCCCTATAGCGTCCGCTATTCAGGCTGTCTGGTGGCTGACGTGCATCGGATTCTCCTCGGGGGAGGCATTTATCTCTATCCCGGTGAGCTGGACAAGCCGGAGGGCAAGCTTCGGTTGTTGTACGAAGCCAACCCATTGGCGTGGGTCGTGGAGCAAGCAGGAGGGAAGGCCAGCACCGGGACCATGCGCATGCTCGATGTGGAAGCCAAGCACATTCATCAACGGGTGCCGCTGATCATCGGCAGTGCGAACGACGTTCAGGACGCTGAGGCGTTTATCCAAGGCAGACGAATGTAACTAACCAGGTGGATAGGCTGAAGGCGTTTAGACTGAAGGTCGGAGGTCAGAATACTTCAGCCTTCAGCCTGAACCCCTGAGTAGGCACTAACGGGTCACGTTTCACAAATCCACGGGAGGTTCGGTATGGCTGATCGGGTACAAGAGATTCTCAGCTGGTACAGCAGCGACAACGCGGGAACACGAACGAATATCGCCCGACTGTTGCGCCATGGCAAGTTGGCGGGCACAGGCAAGCTGGTCATTCTACCGGTCGATCAAGGGTTCGAGCATGGTCCGGCCAGGAGTTTTGCGCCGAACCCATCTGGATATAACCCCCTGTACCATTTTCAGTTGGCCATCGATGCCGGGTGCAATGCCTACGCGGCTCCATTGGGATTTCTCGAAGCCGGGGCTGCTGAATTTGCCGGTCGGATTCCACTGATTCTGAAGTTAAACAATCACGATGTCTTGCACGACGAGAAAGATCCCTTGCCTTCGGTGACGGGCAGCGTGAAGGACGCGCTTCGACTCGGTTGCTCAGCGGTCGGATTCACGATCTATCCGGGGTCATCGCACTGCAACGCCATGTATCAACAGCTGCGTGCGATTGCAGAAGAGGCCAAGGACTGTGGCTTGGCGGTTGTGGTGTGGTCGTATCCGCGTGGGTCGGTGCTCAGTAAGGAAGGGGAGACAGCGATCGATGTGGTGGCCTATGCGGCGCATATTGCTGCCGAGCTCGGCGCCCATGTCATTAAGGTCAAGCTTCCCACGGCGCACCTTGAACAGGCTGCGGCGAAGAAGGTGTACGAATCGGCCAAGATTCCAATCGCCACTCTGGCTGAGCGGGTCAAGCATGTGGTGCAGAGTTCGTTCGATGGTCGCCGAATCGTTATTTTCTCTGGAGGGGCCAAGAGCGAGGACCAGCATGTGTTTGAGGAGGCGCGCGCCATTCGAGACGGCGGGGGGTTTGGCTCCATCATTGGACGGAACTCGTTTCAGCGGCCTAAGGCGGAAGCGATCAAGTTTCTTCATGCCATCATGGGAATATATTCCGGCGAGATGTAGCGATTTGCCGGGATGCATTGGCGGTATATGAATCGTTCGAGCCACGAGAGATGAAGAACAAGGAATACCTATGAAACTCGTTCGTGCAGGGTTGGTACCGCTTGCCTTGGTTACTGGAGGGATCATCATCGGCGTCGTAGTGGCGTCCAACATGGGTTGGCTGCCGACCGGTACGGCTGGCCCTGAGCCGATTCCTAGCCCTATCGTTCGTCCTGTGGCTACCGCGCCGCAGCCGCCTATGACAGGGACAGGGGTGGGCGCCAAAAATTTCGTCGAGATCGCCAAATCGGTGAAGCCGGCGGTTGTCAACATTGCAGCGACGAGAACCGGAAAATCAGGAGAAGGTTCGCACAGCTCGCCGCTCGACGACCCGTTTTTCAGGAAATTCTTCGGCGACGAATTTCATAAACGTGAGAACCCTCAGCGAGAGCCAAAAGAGCGTGGCCAGGGGTCCGGGGTCATTGTGGAATCCAATGGGTTGATCATCACCAATAATCATGTGGTGAACAAGGCCGACGAGATTCGGGTCTTTCTATCGGACAAGCGGGAGTTTAAAGGCAAACTGATCGGCACCGATGCGAAGACGGATATCGCGATCGTGAAAATCGAAGCGACAGGGCTCCCGACCATTCCCTGGGCAGACTCCGACCAGCTGGAGGTCGGGGAGTATGTGCTGGCTGTGGGGAGTCCATTCGGGCTCACACAGACTGTGACGATGGGGATTGTCAGTGCAGTCGGACGAGCCAGCATGGGCATTGCCGAATACGAAGATTTCATCCAAACCGATGCGGCGATCAATCCGGGCAATTCCGGAGGCGCGCTCGTCAACGTGCGTGGCGAATTGGTCGGGATCAATACGGCGATTTTCAGTCAAAGCGGCGGCAGTATGGGTATTGGGTTTGCGGTGCCGAGCAATTTGTCGCGCGCCGTCATGGATCAATTGGTGCGGACAGGGAAGGTTGTCCGTGGCTGGCTCGGTGTGGCGATTCAAGATTTGAATCCTGAATTGGCTACACAGTTCGGGATCGCCGATACAAAGGGCGTGCTCGTCAGCGATGTCATGGAGGATAGCCCTGCGAAGAAGGCGGGGGTCGAGCGCGCCGATGTCATTGTCGAATATGATGGGAAGCCGATGGATTCCCCGACACATTTGCGGAATGCCGTCGCACAGACTCCGATCGGGAAGAAGGTCTCAATCAAGCTGATTAGAGACAAAAAACCCAAGACAATGGAGATTGCCATAGTCGAGCAGCCGAAATCGTTAGGGCAGCCCGGCGCAGAGGAGAGCAGGGAGTCGGCGGCGCCGACGGGGGTTCTCTCGGATCTCGATGTCCGCGAGCTCAACGAGGAACTGACTGCTCGCTATGGATTGAAGTCCACCGAGCGGGGCGTAGTGGTGGTCAGGATCAAGCCTGGAAGCACGGCGGAAGAGATGGGTGTGCGCGAAGGCGATCTGATACTCGAAGTCAATCGCAAGGCGGTGGGCTCGCTCAAGTCCTATGAACAAGCCGCTTCCGGTCTTGCCAAGGATCATGCAGTCCTCTTGTTGCTCAAACGGAAGGGCCAAGCGATCTACCTCACACTGCGACCGTGATCGGCTCAAGGTCATTTGGTCTATCTGGTCTGTTCGGTCTGTCTCGTGTATTTGATTGAATGAGGCTAATCGGATGAACCAGACAGACCAGATGGACCAAACAGACCAGATAGACGCTCTTCCTAGGCAGGCGTCTTTAGTCGTGGCGCTTGTGCCGGCTGCCGGCCGCGGGCTTCGGATGGGTGGCTCCGTCCCCAAACAATTTCTGTCGTTGGGTGGTGAGCCGCTCATCGTTCAGTCGTTACGAACATTGCAAGCCTCCTCTGTGGTCGATCAGATCGTTCTTGCCGTTCCCCTTGCCGACGTTGAATACTGTGAGAACGAAATCGTTTCGCGGTATCGATTCACCAAAGTGACGAAGGTGGTGGCGGGCGGCGCCGAGCGCCAGGATTCGGTGCGGTGCGCGCTCGCTCAGATTCCGTCAGACACAGAGATCGTGCTCATCCACGATGCCGTACGACCGTTTGTGACGCAACGGATGATCGAAGAGGTCGTGGCTTCGGCGAGGAAAGAGGGCGCGGCGATTATTGCGCTTCCGATGCGGGATACCGTGAAGCAAGTACGGACGGATGGAACGATTGAGCGAACGGTCGATCGCACTCCCTTGTGGCTCGCCCAAACTCCGCAGGCCTTTCGACGGAACTGGATCGAGAGCGCCCACACGAAAGCGCATGCCGAAGGGATTCGAGCCACCGATGATGCGTTTCTGGTGGAGTGGCTAGGGTATTCAGTGGCGGTGGTGGAGGGAAGCGGGGAGAATATCAAAGTGACGAGGCCTGAAGACCTGGTAATTGGCGAGGCTATTCTGGC
>JANNXZ010000035.1:0-3475 GCA_031409835.1 Nitrospirota bacterium | reverse complement strand
GGCGGGTCTTGGAGGGCTTGTCAATAATGCCGGGATCGTGATCGGAAGTCCGCTTGAAGTGATTCCGTTGTCGCAACTCCGGAAACAGCTTGAGGTCAACGTGATTGGACAGATCGCCGTTACGCAGGCCTTTCTCCCGTTGCTGCGACGTGCCCGAGGTCGAATCGTGAACATGGGATCGATTGCCGGGCGAGGCACCATTCCGTTGTTGGGACCCTATTCTGCATCGAAGTATGCGTTGGAGGCGCTGACCGATGCGTTAAGAATGGAACTCCGACCCTGGGGAATTCAGGTTTCGATTATCGAGCCGGGGGCGATTGCGACGCCGATTTGGGACAAGTCGACAAAGGAGGCTGAGAACCTCGAAGCGTCGGCCAGCGAAGAGGCGAAGGCTCTCTATGGCGAGGCAGTGATTCGTATTCGTGAAGCGATTGCCCAAGCGGCTCAACGAGCGATTCCACCGGACGCGGTGGTTCAAGCGGTACACCATGCATTAACAGCTGCTCGCCCGCGCACCCGCTATCTTGTAGGCACGGATGCTAAGCTGCGCGCGTGGATGGTGAAGTGGTTGCCGGATCGAGTTCAGGACAGGCTGCTGGGTTGGGCGTTGAAATATCCGCGCGAGGGCTAGGAAGCCGTTGTTTCGTTTGTTTGGTTTGTTTTGTTTATTTGGTTGAACGAGACTAACCAGATGAACAAGACAAACCAAACAAACCAGAGCAACCAGATTAACCAACTAGATCGGGGTTGAGCCGATTCATTGGCTTGATTGAGAGGGCTTTGATTTCGTTGTAGATGATCGTGCGTCCTACCTGGCGAAGGCGCGAGAAGACTCCTTCCACAACCACCTGCTCGCCTTCCCGAACTTCGACCTGACCGAGGCTGATGACTTTGAGCGTGCCGGCCTGATCCTTCAAGAGAAACCCATAGGCAGGCTGGCCTTGCCGATTCGTCGCAAGTTGGACGTTGGTGACCTGGCCGGTTACCACCACTTCTTGGCGATCGTATTGCTCAGGATGCGTGAGGAGTTCGGTGATTTCCAGAAGACCGGATGCGTGTGCAGGTAGGGGCGCCAGGATGAAGGCGAAAAGGGGGAGAAGAATAATCAGGACGCGTACGACTCGGTTATGCTGAAGCGGTGACTGGATGTGTGACGATCTGGCCATGATGTGACGGTATTATACCTCAATTTGTTGAACTGTCGAATGTTAAATAATGAATTTTGAGTGTTGAATGTTCGGAAATCATCAGATCGAGTCCGATTCCGACAATTAAACATTCATCATTCAACATTCCAAATGTCGCTTCGCGAGGAACGCTACCACTTATCGGAGGATTTTCCGCTCACATCTTCTCCCCTCATATTGTTGAGGATCTGGGTTTGCAGCTCGCTCAATTCTTTTACTGGTGGCTCGCTAGGGGCTTCAAGCGCGCCTACTTCAATCTTGGGCGTGGCCGCGGTCCGTTTGAGTAAGTCTGCATCTATGGCCTCGGGAGAGCGGTCCATGTCGTTGAGGATGGTGATGAGCCGTTGCAGCCCAAACAAGTTCCTGGTGATTTCTGAGTGCATGGCGTTGGAGCTGGCGCCGAAGACGAGCGAGGTCCAGAACTTCACTTCGATCTCCTCTGGCAGGCTGCCCCAGACCATGGCGGTCAGTTGGTCGATAAGCGCGGATTCTGTTTTTTCCAACCCGTCGTAGGTCGAGAGCGAACGTTCGATGGGTTGCCCTGCGAGCACCGTGAAGGTTTCTTTCCATAAATCCAAGGGGGACGTCGTGGCTGCCGCGACGCCTTGTAACCTGGATTGAAGGTCGTGCAGATACTGTGTGAGGTGTTTCACTTTTCGCGCGGCGAGACTGCTGGCTGGGAGGCCCCATACATGTGCGATTTCGTGATCTTGCAGGGGCGCTAACATCGCGCTTTGCCGCTCGCGTTCCGCCAGGGCGCGTCGTGTGCGATATTTTTCTGCCATGCGGAGCTGGGTTTGGAACTCGATGCTGAGTCGTTGTTGCTGATAATCCTCAGCCGTAATCTCATCGGCATCCCACCGCTGCTCCAGCAGGCGGATTGCCGGCTTGGGCAGTACCGTTCTCGCGGATGCGTGCAAGATATCAAGTGTGGCGGCGGAGACGGAGAAATGGTCGGCCAGGATGGTGCAGGCACGGTCGGCGAAGGCCTCACGGAGCTGCGTGAGACTTCGAAGACTCTCGCCTTGCAGCCACGTTCGCTCCCGTTTGAGTCGTACCTGCCGTCGGTATTGGTCACGCCGATCCGTCACCACCTTAATCGATTCCTTGGTCATGCCGGAGTTGGTGGGCTTGCTTCCGGCGACGCAACGGGGATCCGGCCGATCTGCGACGATATAGAGGATCTCTTCGTCCGTGATGTCGAAGTACTGGAGCAGGATCAGTCGAAGCATAATCCGCCCTTGCATGGGCATCGCATCGATGACGGATCGGATCGTCTCAACGGTCAGGGGCGATGTCGGTGAGGCTGTTATGGTCATTGGGCTAGCCTGCCTTGTCGAATGTTGAATGTGGAATTTTGAATTATGAATGTTTGGGAATGGTCAGATCGAATCCTGCTCCGATTCCGACAATTCATCATTCAAAATTCCACATTCAACATTCACGATCTCTTACGCCGTGCCTGATTGATGCGACTCCAGGTAGAGGGCGACATACTCGCGAATCTCTTGAATGGTCCCGCTGACAAACAGATCCCTTGGGATTTCCACGCGCGTGAGAGTCGCTGGGTCCACCCCCCGTTCATTCGCATAGTCTTCGTCGATGTACAGGCTCACCGACCCGTCTGGGAAACGAATCGCGTAGAGCGCATTATTGTCAGCCATGGACCCTGTCGATGCGACGATGTTCCGGCGAGATGGGCGAGACTAGCGGGAAAAGCGCGACACGCAGTTGCAGGTTCGAAGTTTCAAAAATCTCAATCTTTGGACCTCGAACCGTCGCCGTCTCACCCGTCCCGCTCTTCGCGCCTGTCGCGCGCGTCTCGCTTGAATGCGGTGTCAGCCGCCGAGTGTGTCGAGCGTTTCCTTGAGGCTCTTGCGAATGCAGGTGAAAATCGGCGTGTCGCGCAACGTATAGCGGGAGCCCTCGGTTTCGCGGAGCGCCATCACGAGATCCAGGAAGTCTTCCGGCTTATCGCTTTCAAACGCCACCACCCATTCCTGATCGTCCAACCCAAAGGAATAGGTCGTGTTCAGTTTTACCGACGGGAAGCGATGGCCGACTTCAATGTGCTCGTCCATCATGCCCTGCCGCGCCGCCTTCGTGAGGAGGAACCAGTCGCGCGTTTTCAGGAATGGGTAGACGAAAATATACTTGGCTTTGCCCGGCACCACGGTCAGACGCTTGCTCTCTTGATTTTCATGGGTGTGATGATCCACGTAGACCGAGCGCTTGGTGATCGCGAGATAGGAGTAGGGTGTGGTCAGGTACTGGCCCAGGCCCGAGGC
>JANNXZ010000034.1:0-1973 GCA_031409835.1 Nitrospirota bacterium | reverse complement strand
CACCGATCGGTTCGGGCTACAACTCACGCTCCCCTATATGTGGCGCACGCACAAACACATCGATGGCCTAGGAGAGGGGGGAGCGAATGGCGAAGGCGATGCGTCGAATTTCTCCGCCAATGGGATTGGTGATACACGTGTTGCCCTCAAGTACAATGTATTGCCCACCATTCGGAGTATGGTGGTGCTGGGATTTGGCGTCTATCTTCCGACCGGCAATACCCATGCTCATGACAGCGCTGAAAAGGTGATGGAGTCGCCTGCACAGCTCGGCAGGGGGCAAGTCGGGTTGAATCCGACGATTTATCAGACCTATGAATTGATCCCTCATCGGCTCAACCAATTTGCATCGGCCAGTTACCGCCACACATTCCGGAACAACGATGGCTATCGGTTCGGCGACGAATACATGCTCAATGCCGGGCTAAATCTCGTGGCGACTCCGTGGCTGATTCTCACCGGCCAGGTTAATTACCGCTATCTCGTGCACGACAATTTCAGTTCGTCGTTGCTGCAATCGGCTCCGGTCGGTATCCCAGGCGGTGAGGATCCAACACTGATCGATCCTCTGATCAAGAACCGCGCGGTACCGAACACCGGATCGACCTACTACGCTTTTTCGCCAGGTTTCCAAGTTGGCCTGGGGCAGCTCATTGAATCGAGTTGGACGAACATGACATCGGCCTACTTTTTCGCGCAGATCCCGTTTGAGCGGGATTCCAACAACAATCTGGCGCAGGGAACCAGTTACATCTTTGGGCTGACACGCTCATTCCAAGTGGCGAACCCATCGTAATCGAAATGTTTGAAGCGAAGGAGACTGACATGCGACCAAAGAAAACCAGCACCATGTTTGTGGGGCTTGTACTGCTTGCTACGTTGACGGCGCTGCCGGCCTTCGACAGCTGGAGCATGGGCTCACGAGTCCCGACAGTCGGCATGCAGGCCGAGGATTTTCGATTGACCGATCTGGCTGGCAAGGAACAGAGTCTCAGCCAGTATCGCGGCAAGATCGTGCTCCTGAACTTCTGGGCCACCTGGTGCAAACCCTGCACGACCGAAATGCCGGCGATGCAGGCCAGCTTCGACAAGCTGCACGATAAGGGTTTCGTGGTCATCGCCGTCAACGAATTGGAGGATGACGCCAGAGTGCGCGAGCACATCAAACAGTACGGCCACACCTTCACGGTCCTCATGGATCGCGACAACAAAGTCGCCAATCAATTCGGTGTGTTCGGATTGCCCGTGAGCGTCTTCATCGACCAAGAGGGGCGCGTGCAGGAATACCTCAAGGGTGGCCTGCTGACCGAACAGAAGATCGAAGAAGTCGTCGCGCGGATTCAGAAAAAAGAGCCGGTAAAAGCAGCGGCGCTTCGATGAAAGTCTTAAACCCAGGTGTTCAGGCTGAAGGCTGAAGTGTGAAGAGGCGGTACGGATTGTGACCCGTAGAATTCAACAATGTGTCATCGGAGGGTTCGCGCTTTGGCTCGTGGCGCTCAGCGGGATTGTCTACCCGCAACTCACCGCCCACATGGGGCAGCATGAGCATCACAACGCAGCGACTCACGCCACTGCACTCTGTTCATGGCTCTGTATCGCAGCCGATGCGGTCGAGGGAACCTCGGTCCATTTCGCCCCTGTTGAACAAGTCGCTCTCATAGAGCAGGAGTTTTTCGCACCACAGATCAGCGCAGTCCTCAGCGTTCAACCACCTTCACGCGCGCCGCCTCTCCTCTAGTCTCACTTCTTCCATATTTTTCTTCACCGTTGGATCCCTCTGATCGGGATTCCTTCATCTATTTGAAGGAATTCGACTGAGATTTCCGATGGCGTACATGTTCGCACTACACCATTACGCCACTGTCCTGCGTCGGAGAAAGGGTGTTTCATGACCGCTCATGTCAGACGATTCATTGTCGGCCTCCTGGCCTCGGGATGGTTGTTGTCCGTCATCGTTCCGTCCGTTGAGGCTT
>JANNXZ010000033.1:0-3726 GCA_031409835.1 Nitrospirota bacterium | reverse complement strand
GCCAAGGCCGTCGCGAATTCGATCGCGAAGAAGCTCGGGCATCTCACCGGGAAAGAAGTGCGGAGTTACTTCTTGCATGTGAAGGGTCCGGAGTTGCTCAATAAGTATGTCGGTGAGTCCGAACGCCAGGTCCGCGAAGTCTTCAAGAAAGCGAAAGAGCGGGCGGCGGACGGCAATCCTGTCATCGTGTTCTTCGATGAGATGGATGCGCTTTTCAGGACGCGCGGCACCGGGATCTCTTCCGATATCGAATCGACGATCGTCCCGCAGTTTCTTTCGGAAATCGACGGCATGGAACGGCTCCGTAACGTGATTGTGATCGGAGCCAGCAATCGCCAGGACCTCATCGATCCGGCAGTCCTCCGCGCCGGACGGTTAGATGTGAAGGTCAAGGTGGGTCGTCCGGATGCAGTGGCGGCCAAGGATATTTTCTCGAAGT
This sequence comes from Nitrospirota bacterium, assembly GCA_031409835.1. Classification (GTDB taxonomy): domain Bacteria; phylum Nitrospirota; class Nitrospiria; order Nitrospirales; family Nitrospiraceae; genus Palsa-1315. The sequence continues at coordinate 3,287 of JANNXZ010000033.1, read as the reverse complement.
ATCTGAGCATCGATCTGCCGTTTGCCGAGGAAGATTTGAAACGCCATGGGGGAGACGCCAAGGCCCTAGTCGAACAGATGACCGATCTCACGGTCGGAGCGATGTATGCGTCCTCGGAGGAGAATAAATTCATCGAGGTCACCTATGCGAACGGTGAAAAAGAAGTGCTCTACTTCAAGGATTTTGCGAGTGGCGCGCTGATCGAAGGCATCGTGTCGCGCGCGAAGAAGTTTGCCGTCAAGCGGGCGATCGCGAAGGAAGGCCGTGGCCTTCGGTCCGAAGACTTGATCCGCGCCATTCGGGAGGAATTTAAGGAGCACGAAGATCTGCCTAATACGACCAATCCTGACGACTGGGCGAAGATCTCCGGGAAGAAAGGCGAGAAGATCGTGCATCTTCGGACGATTAGCGGAAGCCCGGGCGAGTCGCGTCAGATCGAAACGGTGACGACCGGACACTATCTCTAAGATGTCGCACCCATGCAGGAATCTACCGCATTGACGACTCCCCGCGTACTGGGAACAGAAACAGAATTCGGTATCGCGTCACGCGATCCTACCGCCGCAGACCCTGTCTCCAATTCAATCGCCGTCATCGGGCACTATTCGGGGCTGCCGGCTCCTCTGGCCGTCTGGGACTATGAAAATGAGAATCCGCTACTCGACGCGCGTGGATTCGAGGTCGAGGGGGAGCGGGAGCGACCCAATCCCGAGTACAATCGTCAGCTGAATAAGGTGCTGGCCAATGGAGGACGGCTCTATGTTGATGGCGCCCATCCAGAATACTCCACGCCTGAGTGCACCAATCCACGAGAAATAGTCGCGTTCGAACGCGCCGGCGAACGAATCCTTGCGCAGTGCCTCGCGCAGATGGCGCGAGCCACCGGGCGTGATCATTGTGTCCTGTATAAGAATAACTCGGACGGCAAGGGGAACAGCTACGGCTATCATGAAAGCTATCTCATGTCGCGCGCGGTTCCCTTCGAGCGCATCGTGAAGGTTTTGGCGCCGTTCTTTGTGACGCGGCCCATTTTCGCTGGGGCAGGAAAGGTCGGCGCAGAGAATCAGACTAGCCCAACGGAATATCAGATCTCGCAGCGTGCGGATTTCTTCGAGTGCCTCGTCGATCTCAATACGATGGTTCGGCGTCCCATCGTCAACTCGCGCGATGAGCCGCATGCGGAGTATGGCAAGTACCGGCGGCTGCACGTGATCGTTGGAGATGCCAACATGGCGGAACTGTCGACCTACCTCAAGGTCGGTACGCTATCGATTGTTCTGGATCTGCTCGATGCCGGCGCAGATCTGCCGCAGTTCGAGTTGGACGATCCGGTCCGAAGCATCAAACAGGTGTCGCGCGATTTGGGCATGAAGGAGACGCTCACACTGACGGGGGGGCGCGCGACGACGGCGTTGGCGATTCAACGAGCCTATTTGAAGGCCGCTATGGGACACTATGCCTGCCACGATCTCTCCCAGGTCACAAAAGATATTCTCGTGCGCTGGGAAGACGTGCTGGATAAGTTGGAACAAGATCCTCGGCTCTTGGTGCGCGAGTTGGATTGGGTGGCGAAGCGCCAGATGATGGAATCCTATATGGAGAGGAAGGGTTGCGGGTGGGACGATCCTCGCGTACGGCTGATGGATCTGCAGTATCATGATGTTCGCCCCGACAAGGGGCTCTACTTTACGCTCGAACGCAGCCACCTGATCGAGCGAATTGTGCAGGAGGTCGAGATTGCGCGAGCGGAGTTCACCCCGCCTCCTGGGACGCGCGCCTATTTCCGTGGACGATGTGTCAGCAAGTTTGCGAAGTCGCTTTATGGGGTCAGCTGGACCTCGGTCCTCTTCGATGTCGGCAACAACCAGGTCAAGAGGGTGCCCTTGATGGACCCGCTTAGAGGCACAGCTTCATTGACGAGCGATCTCCTCGATCAGGTCGAGACCGTCGACGCATTGCTGGAGAAGCTCAAGGCCTGATATCAACCCTCCCTTCGCGATTGACATTATGAAATTGCCATTTCTCCCCAACCACGACGACCCGAGTTTCTTCGACTTTTTGACTCAGCACCATCCCGCGCTGACTCCGACCGGTCGTAGCGGATTCCTGCAGGCGCAGGCTTCGGCCGAACCGATGCGAGGGGCTGGCACGATGAGCGTGCCCCATGCCACCACGGTGTTGGCGATCAAGTATCAACAGGGTGTGGTGATTGCTGGAGATCGCCGGGCGACGGAAGGATTTCAAATCGCCGAGCGCCGGATCGAGAAAGTCTTCAAGATCGACGAGTATTCCGCAATGGCGATCGCCGGCGCCGCCGGCCCCTGCATCGAAATGGCCAAGTTGTTCCAAGTCGAGCTGGAGCATTATGAAAAGTTAGAAGGTGTGCAACTGTCTTGTGAGGGGAAGGCCAACAAGCTCGGACAGATGGTCAAGGCCAATTTGCCGATGGTGTTTCAAGGGCTGGTCGTCATGCCGCTCTATGTCGGCTACGACCTGAAGCGCGCAGAAGGCCGCATCTTCAAGTACGATCTCGCCGGGGGCCGATACGAAGAGTCGGATTACCATGCCATCGGGTCTGGTGGGAAGGACGCGCGTAATACGATGCGGGAGCATTTCCTCAAAGGCCTGGCTGAGCCCGACGCGCTGAAGTTAGCCTTGTTGGCCCTGTACAATGCGGCAGACGATGATGTCGGCACTGGGGGGCCTGATCTCGTGCGGGGCATTTACCCTACCGCGAAGATCGTTAACGCCAGTGGCATTACCGATGTCTCCGACCAGCAGATCCGCGGCATCTATGATGGGTTGATTGCGACCCGCCGCTCCAAGGAGAACTAAGCATGCCCATGCCCTATTACGTCTCGCCCGAGCAGATGATGCAGGACAAGGCGGAGTATGCCAAAAAAGGCATTGCCAAAGGCCGCTCCACCATCGCCCTCGAATATGCCAACGGGATTCTCCTCGTCGCGGAAAACCCCAGCGCCTCGCTCTATAAAATTTCCGAAATCTACGACAGTATCGCCTTCGCGGGGGCCGGCAAGTACAGCGAGTTTGAAAACCTCAGGAAGGCCGGCATCAGGCACGCGGATCTCAAAGGGTTCATGTACAGCCGGGAAGATGTGACGGCGCGGTCGCTTGCGAACGGCTACTCTCAAAGCCTCGGCACCATTTTCAGCCAGGAGTTGAAGCCGCTGGAAGTGGAAATCCTGGTGGTGCAGGTCGGACACAACGGCCAGGCCAACGAGATGTATCGTATTTCCTTCGACGGCAGCATCATCGACGAGCGTACC
>JANNXZ010000032.1:0-4765 GCA_031409835.1 Nitrospirota bacterium | reverse complement strand
TGGTGTTTTTCTTTCCGCAAGAGAATCCCGTGCACGCCTTGCAGCGGACCTCGGACTACCTCCACTTGCATGCCTTCGTGCAGATACGGGTGCGGATCATAGGGCAACACACTGGACATCAGGGTCTTGATTGCCGCAATCTCCTCGTCAGGAATTGCCTCTGGACAATGACTGGCTCCAACAATATCGACCACGCTGAATTATTCATGATGGTTCATCGCGAAGTGGCGTGAGACAAGCGCGACTCGCGTGACGTGCGAGCCTTGTCCCCACTTGTCGGGCTTCCCCCGCCAGTCTCGCTTGAGTCAGGCATCGGCGATTACAGCAGAAGCGCCCATGAATAGTGTGGGTTAGAGCAGTTGGAAATCTTCTAGCTTGCCGGCTGCTTGATCGAAGGTGACAGTCTTATTGCACCCGCCAAGCCGATTAGTGGTTCCCATCAGGCAATCGGCGAAGTCTGCCTTCCCTTTCTGATACATACGAAAGGCAATCCACGCTGACTGTGTGTCTTCAATCTTCAGTTGGCTGGTCCTCAACAACTTTTCTAATACGCCCACAATCGTGTCTTTCGAATACCCATAGGCACTCTCTAGTACCCAGACCAGTTCACACAGAACGATACGATTGATGAACCCTGGATCGTCCCGCGTACATTGCTTTGCGATCACCTGGGTGGCTTTGCGCGATTGGCTGGGATCGTCCTGCACTAAGTGTCTGACCAGGACATTCGTGTCAAGACCGATCATCGCCGGCCCCCTCGTTTGCGAATCGCTCGGTTCATGTCTTCGACACTGACCGGCCGAGCCGGGGGCTTGAGCATGCCCGCCAACTCTGACGCGTCAACGCTTACCGGCAGTACCAGTACGCGACCGTCCTCATCAATGACAAACTCCAGACGGTCTCCAGGGTGAAGATTGAGTCGCTTCCGAACGTCCTTGGGGATGGTTGTTTGACCTTTGCTGGTCAGAGTTGATGTAGACATCCCACCTCCTTACTATATGTTGATTTCCTTACTTTACAGTAAGTCGTCACACGAAACAAGCCATGAGCTGGTCCGACGTTTAGTGTCCAAAGTTCTGCGACATGAAGCAGCTCCGTACTAAAATCCACTCTCGTCACGCCGGCACCACATCATTCACATCGATCTCCACCGCAGCGGCTTGCTGAATCAGGCGAACACCCAGCACCAATCGATGGTGTTTTTCTTTCCGCAAGAGAATCCCGCGCACGCCTTGCAGCGGACCTCGGACGACCTCCACTTGCATGCCTTCGTGCAGATACGGATGCGGATCGTAGTGCAACACACTGGTTATCAAGGTCTTGATCGCCGCAATCTCCTCGTCCGGGATCGCCTCCGGGCGATGGCTGCTGCCTACAATGTCAACCACTCCTATGGTCTTGAGCACCGGCAGTTTTTGCTCCGATGCAAAGCGGACAAAGCAATATCCTGAAAAGAGCGGGACTTCGACTTCCTTCTTTCGATCCTTCCATTGACTCAGGCGCTTGACCGTCGGCAATAGCGGCTCAATGCCTTGATTGGCAAGCTGTTCGCGCACGATCTTTTCATGACGCGACCGCGTCCGAAGAGCGTACCAACGGAGACCGTTTGTCTGGTTTGTCTGGTTTGTTTGGTTTATCTGGTTTGTCTGGTTCATTTCGTTGGTTTGGCTTGTTTGGTGCGCAGGTATTTGATGAGGCCAGAGATGATTCGCCCCGTTTTGTCGGCCTGCGCGTAAATCGACTCAAATGCGTCCTTGGACAGATATCCTTGGTCCACGGCGATATACAGATGGCTTTGAACTTCGGCAGATGACGACATAGCAATGAACAGAAACTGCACAAACTCTTTGTTCGAGCGGCGCACAAACCCTTCAGCAATATTGGCCATCACCGAACCTGCAGCACTCTGAATCTGACTACAGAGGCGCGCATCTCGTTTCCATGCAGAGTTCTGTTCGATGGCGTCGTAGACTTGCCGCGTCAGCTGTCGAGCTTCTTTCCAGCAGTCCAAATCTTCAAAACGAGTTAACTTCATAACAAAATTGGTTTGTCTGGTTTGTTTCGTTTATCTGGTTTATTTGGTTGGCTTGGATTTGTTGATTCATTGCACCGGTTCTTCTAACCAGACAAACCAAACAAACCTCCTCGACGAGACAAACCAGATTCGGAGACAGCTCCGCCCTTTCACTTACAGATCCCACTCGCACGCTCACGCAACATGTTCACAACGCGTGGACGCGCCATGCCCTATTGGGGCAGACCGAGTCTCAGTACCTTTTCCCGTGGCACTCCTGATTGAACCAATTGTTCTTCACAGGCTGCCGCGTGATCGAGATCCGTGATCAATACCCGATCGAATTGCCATCGGCTAATCCTGTCGGGTGAAGAAACCGGACAAGAAAGAAATGACTCACGCGAGCTTCCATCGATGAATCCCACACAGTCGATATTCATCTCTCGAAGCGACAGATAAGCCAATTCAGCCAACTCCGTCGTCCCGTAGATCACAACCCGCTGGCCATGAGGGCCGTTGATCGTCGACATCATCTCGTTGAGCCGAGTACGCATGTCACGGTAGTACGAGAGGGAGTACTGCATGTGGAGATAGGTCAAACGTGACTTTTCCGTGAAGCCCTGCGGCGTAACGAGATACCTGATTCGACTGCGCGGGATGGTCGTGATCTTGATGTAACCCTTGCGGGCCAGACGCTTGAGACAGAGATTGGTCAGGCCAAGTGCCACGCCAAGTTTCGTGGCAAGGGTGCGCTGAGTGGCCCCGCCATCTCGATCGAGCTCGCTGAGGAGCAGAAGGTCGCGTTGACCTTGTAAGTCCATGATTTATACGGATTAACTGTTGACCTGTTCACAATATGAACAAATCGGGCGAGCCTGTCAAGGTGATTTTATGCCTATCTAGACAAATGGACTTCTGAGTGGGACTTGCATGAAGAATAATTTTTACAATGCGCGGGGAGAAGAAGCGGGCAGACCATCCTGCTGCTTAACAGCATAGACCGTGATTTCAGTGCCGTAGCCAAGATGACCGGCAATCAGCGATACCAACCGAGCAATCAGACGGTCGATCAATTTACGGAACGGGACATTCTTCTGAAACCGATGTTTCCAGAATCGATCCACGCTCGCCATGAAGTAGATGGCGCTGATACTGGTTCGAACGCGATGGGGTTGAAGCCCCGCCTGGGCAAAGATTCCCGAGAGACTGCGCTTGTCGAAATGATAGAAATGCCTCGGGGGATCCAAGGGAAACCACCAGCGACCGAACAGCTTGAATTCCACACTGTCTGCATTGGGCACAGTGACGACCACGAGTCCATCATCTTTGAGCAATCGATGCACCCGGCGTAACGCATCCACCGGACTCGGGAGATGTTCGAGCGAATGGCTCATCAGAATCAGATCGAACGATTGAGGAGAAAACGGCGCTGACTCTAGCGTCCCGGTGTGAATATTCCCTGTCACAAGTTCGCGCGCATGGGCGGCAGCCACCTCACTGATCTCAATGCCGGATGGTTCCCATCCCTGATCTTGCAACGCCTTCAAATTCCCCCCGGCCCCACAGCCCACATCCAGCACCTTCCCCTCCCCCCTCCAGGGCAAGGGATGGCGCCCTTTCAACTCCCGCAATGTCTTGTCAGGCCATAACAAAATTCGCCGCACGATACGCGACCATCCAGCGGAAACAGTCGAAGGATATCCATAATAATCTTCCAACACCCGTCGCTTGATCCGTGCAGAAAATTTCTTCGCCTGGCGCTGGAGCTGTGGCCGCGCCTTCGTTTGCGCCGGAGGGTAATAGATCGTTGGATAATAGGAACCGAGCAGATCTTTCGAAGGACGAGGATTCAGATAGACCAAGCCACAACGGCTGCATTTGACGATCGTGAACTCGTCATTCGTCACTTCCAGCAACAAATCCCGTTGGCGAATCACACACTCGGATTGGTCCGAATGACACAGGTCGCAGACGACCGATTCCATCCCCGGTTTTAGCAGATCACCCGCACTGGACAACGCCATCCCCCTCCCACCTAGCCGATCCCCGCAATTGTTCGCCTCACTGTCCCCACTGAATGCGCGAGTGGTCAAACTTCTAGACCCTCGCGATACCAGAACCTCCTCCAGCTTGGTGAGAAGTTCCCAGATCCTGCGCTCGGATTAAACAGCCTGCGATCAACAGAAACAGCAGCGCTAACTCGGCGCCGAAAGAGGCATCGACCATCCCATGACCCATCACCACCACAACACTACCGATCGCTGAGAGCCACAGGGCTCTGGAGAGCTTATTCGAGAGGGACCGCCTCAGCCTAAACAAGAATGACGCATAACACACCATCCAGGCGAGAAAACAGACTACTCCCACTAGCCCGTTTTCCGCCGCCACATTCATCCACTGGTTGTGCGCTTGTCTTTGTCCATTGGGAACGCCATACCGCTCGCTGTGTACCATAAAACACTTGGCGCCCACCCCCAAGACCGGATGATCCTGCACCATCCTGAGCGACGCGCCCCAAATCTCATATCGCTCGACGAGACTCGTATCTCGGTGCAGATTTGTAAGTTCATGCGTGCGTCCCTGAATCACGGAACTCGTGGCGAGCCCAACTCCCAATCCGGCAATGAGGACGGCTGCAGCAATAGCGGGCCACCAACTTTTCTGCAAGGCGACAAAAATGATGACGACCAGAAGCATGACAATCCACATCGATCTGGTATAGGTCAGAATCAGAGCCGCCATTGAGAGCAG